>CAZYZU010000057.1:0-5675 GCA_964652065.1 uncultured Muribaculaceae bacterium | reverse complement strand
TTTTTTAATATTATTTTATACTTTTCTATCTCTCATCACTAAATCAAGTCTAGAAGCTCTAAAAATTTGATTTTCAATAGTCCTTTTTGATACAGGAATTTCAATATATTTATCATTATTAAATATAATTTTAGTAGAATTATAATCCAATTCTTTAATTTCTTTTATATTTCCTAAAGAAATCCAACAACAATCTCTATCACTTGGTGAATTAGTAGGAAAAAAAATAATATTTCTACTATTTTCAACTATTATTGGAACTTTATAATTAATATTTAAAATTGACTTAGTCCCCTCTTTTCTACCTTCATAAGAAGAACCAAAATATCTACAACTATAATCCATTATCTCATATGGAGTATTTTCTATAATATATTCTCCTTTATCTTCTAATACTTTACTCTTTTTGTCTGAAGGCATAATAGCTAAAGTACCTTCATTAATTTCATATTTCATAATATCCCCCTTTGAAAACTTTTTCGTTTTCGAGTGATACAATAACACATTCATATGTCGTAATTAGTCGAAATTTGTAATATATATCAATAAAAAAAAGAATATATAAATATTCTTAATTAATATGTTCTAATAGGTAAAACAAGTTGAGTTAAAGATTCGTCATCACTTGATTTTACTAAAATAGGTTTAACTTCACCTACAAAATGTATTTCCACATTTTCTGTGGAAAAAGATTTTAATGCTTCCATCATATATTTAGCACTAAATGAAATTTTTATATTTTCTTCATTATTTTTAGTAATATTCATTTTTTCTTCAACTCTTCCAATTTCTTGTGAAGAAGATTTTAATGTCAATAAATTACCTTCAGTTTCAAGAGTAACAATATTCTTTTCTTTATCACTAGTTAAAATACTTGCTCTATCAATAACATTATAAATATCATTTAATTTAGTATAAACAGTAAGAAATTCTTCTTTAGGCATTAAATTAGAAGTATTTGGATATGTTCCATTTATTAATCTAGATTGAAATTTAATATTTTTATAAATAAATAATACTTTATTATTTGAAATATGTAATTCAATATTAACTTTTTCATCATCATCAAGAATTCTAGAAAATTCTAAAATATTATGACTAGGTATTACAATATTATAACTTTCTTCTACTGCAGTATCTAAATTTACAACTTTTCTTGCTAAACGATAAGAATCAGTTGAATTACATTCAAGTACATTCCCTACTACATTAAAATTAATACCTGTTAAAACTGGTTTTGTTTCTTCATTAGATGATGCAAATGCAGTTTGATTAACTATTTCTTTAAATACCTTATTATTAATTTCAATTTTTTTCTTAGATTCATCTAAATTAATATTAGGATACTCATCTTCATCAATCCCATTTAAATTAAATTCAGAATTTTCTGTATAAATTAAAATCTTTAATTCATCAAATACTTCTATATTTATATATTTATCAGGTAATTTTCTAACTATATCTAATATATATTTACCTTGAACAATAATACTTCCTTCTTTTTCAACTTTAAAGTCTTCCTCTTTCTTTGGAGAAATAACTGTTTGAATAGTAATATCATTATCACTAGCAGTTAATGTTAATTTATTTTTCTTTAAATCAAATTTAATACCTGATAATACTGGAATTAAATTCTTTGTAGAAATGGCTTTTGAAACTTTATTTAAACCATCTAATAATATATCCTTTTTAATTGTTAATTTCATTTATATTCCTTCTTTCTTTTAATGATTATTTATATTATTACTGTGGAAAATGTTTATAACTCAATTTTACTCTTTAAATATGGTAAAAAGATAAATTTTTACCTGTGGATAAATTGTATCATTTTAATTAGTTATTAACAACTCCATCACCAATATCCTTTTTTAACTTCTCAATTATCTTAGCTAAGTCTGGATTAACTTTAATCTCTTGTTCAATCTTTTCTACAGAGTGCATTACCGTAGAATGATCTTTTCCACCAAATTCTGTTCCTATTTTAGGAAATGACTCACTAGTCATATTTCTACAGAGGTACATTGCTATTTGTCTAGGAAAAGATATATTTGAACTTCTTTTCTTACTTCTTATATCTTCAACTGTTATTTGAAAATACTCAGATACTATTTTTTGAATTCTGTGAACATCATTTTTCTCTGATATTCCTTTACTTATAAAATCTTTCAAGGCTTCTATCGCAAGATCAAGTGTTATCTCTACTCCACCCATTATAGTTGAATAAGCAACAAGTCTTGTAATAGACCCTTCGAGTTGCCTAACATCAGTTCCTATATTAGATGCAATATATTCAATAACATCATCAGGAATTTCTTTTTCAAAGTTTCCAGCAGATATTTTCTTTCTTATAATCTCAGTTCTAAGAGAAAAATCAGGTGGAAAAATATTAACTGTTAATCCCCAACAAAATCTTGTTCTTAAACGATCTTCTAATAATTTTAAATCATCAGGAGATCTATCAGATGAAATAATTATTTGTTTACTGTCATTATATAATGTATTAAATGTATGAAAGAATTCTTGCTGAGTTTGAGTTGCCCCTCCAAGAAATTGTATATCATCGATAATTAGAACATCTACATTACGATATTTATTCTTAAAGAAGTCCACATAATTAAAGTTAGTCCCCTTCTCGTCTCTTTTATTTATACCGATAAAGTCTTGAATAAATTGATCACTTGTAACATATAAAACTTTTCTATTACTATTTTCTATAATATAGTTACCTATCGCATGCATTAAATGTGTTTTACCAAGTCCACTATTTCCATATATAAATAAGGGATTATACATATTACCTGGATTTTCAGCAACAGATAATGCAGCAGCATGAGCAAATTTATTACTATTACCTACTATAAAGTTTTCAAAGGAATATTTTTTCTTTAAATTAGATTGAAATGGATTTGGAGGAACTCCTTTATTTTCATTAATATTATTAGTATCAATTTCATTAGCTATGTTAATATCTTTTACTTCATTTTTTTGAACCTCATTTTCAAGTAAAAATTCAAGTTCAAAATTAGTTCCTGTAATATTATTTAGTTTATCTTTAATTAATAAGGAATATTTATCAGCAAGATGTTTTTTATGAATTTGCATAGGAACAATTATAATAGCTTTTCCATCAACTAATTCATGTAATTTTGTATCATTAAACCAAGTATCATAGGCAAGAGAAGTTAATTCTTCTTTGATTTGAGTTAAAAAATTAGCCCATAATACATCCACATTCATACAACCATCTCCCCACAAGATCAGTAATTAAGAATAGTTTACATTAAATTGTTGAAAAAATAAATAGAAAAAAGGAATTTTCTTTTTTAAACAAGTAATTAACAGATTTTTCAACAGTTAATTGTTAATTAAATAAATAGAAAAAATCAGTTTTCCACATTTTCCACAGATTTATTTTAACAACTGTGTTTTTCTAAATCCACAGGTATGTGGAAATTGTGGAATAAAAATATTTAAAAAAAATGCATGTTTTATTTGACAAATCAAGCTATTTATTATTATAATAATGTAGATTTATGTCTGGAGGTGGAAGAAATGAAAAGAACATATCAACCAAATAATCGTAAGAAAGCAAAGAAACATGGTTTTTTCGCACGTAAGGTAACAAATATTTTAAATAAACGTCGTCGTAAAGGACGTAAGAGTCTATGTAAATAATCCACATGTTTTTTTAAACTGTGGTTTTTTACATTTATGGATAGGGGCTATATATAATGAAAAAAAGAGATATTGTTAAAAGTCATGAAGATTTTAATAATCTTATAAAAAAGGGTAATAAATTAAATAGTAAATATTTTGTAGTTTATTATCAAAAAAATAATATTGAACATAGTCGCTATGGAGTATCAGTAGGAACCAAACTTGGTAATGCCGTATTTAGAAATAAATATAAAAGAAAAATAAGAATGATTATAAATGAAAATAAAGAATTATATTTAATAAATTATGATATGGTCATTATTTTAAGAAAAAGTGCTATAAACCTAGGTTATTCTAATTTAAAAGAAGATTTTAATAATTTAGTAAGTAGAATAAAGGAGAAATAGATGAAAAACAAAAAATCTAAGGTAGCTTTAGTCTTAGTTTTAGTTTTATTACTTTTTTCAACTGGTTGTACACAAACTTTAACTAATAGTAAAAATAAGCCAGTAAAAAATGAAATTACAGGACAAAATTTAACTAAGAATATAATATGTCAACCTAAAAGCAAAGAAACAATAAAGGCCTATAAAGAAAATGGGGTAAAAATAAACAAATTACCAGATTGTAACGAATTTAAAGTAACAAGTGGTAAATATGAAGGTTTATGGACAAGTATATTTGTTAAACCATTAGCATTTATATTATTACTATTAGGAAAATCAGTAGGTAATTATGCTATCTCATTAATAATTGTAAGTTTAGCAATAAGATTAGTAGCATTTCCATTTACTAAAAAAACAGCAATGCAATCTGAATTAATGAAGAGTGCTCAACCTGAAATAACAAGAATTCAAAACAAATATAAAGATAAGCAAGATCAAGAATCATTAACAAAACAAAGTCAAGAAATGATGGCTATATATAAGAAATATAATATTAATCCTATGTCAGGATGTTTATTTTCAATGATTCAGTTACCTTTGTTTATTGCATTCTTTGAAGCAGTTCAAAGAACACCAGCAATATTTGAAGATAAATTTTTAAGATTACAACTTGGAACAACACCAGTAATTGGTTTTGGAACAGGAACAATTATTTCTTATATAATCTTAATGCTTTTAATAGCACTAACAACTTTTTACTCATTTAAAATGAACATGTCTGGTAATTCATTAGATCCAAGTATGAAAATGATGCCAATAATGATGTGTGGTATGATTATAGTAATGGCATTATTTATGCCATCTGCTTTAGGAATCTATTGGGTAACAACAAACCTATTCACAGTATTCCAAAATCTATCAGTAAAAAGGAGTAAGATGAAACATGGAAAAGCATAGTTATATAGGTAAAACAAAAGAAGAAGCAATTAATAATGCAATGGCTGATTTACAAGAAACAACAAATAATTTAATTATTCAAGAAAAAGAAGTTAAAACTGGATTATTTAAATCTAAAAAAATAGAAATAGAAGTAATCGAAAAAAGAGAAGTAGTAAAATTTATTAAAGACTATACTATTTCTTTATTAAAAGATTTAGGATTTAATGCAAATATTGAAGTAAAAAATAAATCAGAAATTCCTACATATATTGTATATTCAGATAATGATTCATTATTAATAGGAAAAAATGGTAAAAATCTTCAAGCTTTATCCAAAATAATTTCTCAAGTTATAAAAAAAGAACTTGGAGAATCTTTTAAATTTTTATTAGATGTAAATGATTATAAAGAAAAAAGAGAAAGAAATTTAGAATTTTTAGCAAAGAAAATAGCACGTGAAGTAAGAGATACAAAAGTAGCAGCAAAATTAGATTCAATGAATTCATATGAAAGAAGAATTGTTCATAATGCTTTAACTAATAATAAATTTGTTTATACAGAAAGTGCTGGAGAAGAACCAAATCGTTACGTTGTAATAAAACCAAAAGAAGATTAATTCTTCTTTTTTAATAGAAAGGAGTAATCATATGGAAGATAATATAGTAGCAATATCAACATCCTTAGGAGTTGGTG
>CAZYZU010000056.1:0-5738 GCA_964652065.1 uncultured Muribaculaceae bacterium | reverse complement strand
AGATAATTATGAATTTAAATTATGAAGTAGTACCCAATATAATTAGTTGTAAAGATTTAGATTATTTGAGTGATATGTTTAATTGGAATTATGGAGTATATAAATCAAGTGTAAATGCAATTAGTAGTGTTAATGATGTAGAAATCAAAGAAATATTAGAAAAGGCAAGTAATATATTTCATGGTAATATGATGCAAATACTTGATATTATTGAGGGAGGAGCAAATGAATAATAATCAAATAAAAAATGAAAAAGTAGAAGTTCCTACAGGAACAGCCTTAAATGATAAAGACTATATTAATTCCTTGCTTAGTAGTCTTAAAGATATGGAAAAAAATTATACAGTAGCGCTAACAGAAGCAAGTAATGAAACACTATATCAAAAATATAAAGAAATGTTTAATACTTATGCATCCCTTCAAAGAGAAGTATATGAATTAATGTTTAGAAAAGGATGGTATGTCCTAGAAAAAGCAGAAGAAAATAAAATTAATAGTAAATATAACTGCCTTAATCAAGAATTTAATGATTTAAGTAATTAGAAAGAGAAATCTTTCTTTTTTTTATTGGTGTTATCAAAAAAAGGTTGACAGACAAAAATAAATAATATATAATAAAAACACTGAAAGAAAGGAAGGTGCAGAAAATGGCAGTAAAATTAAGATTAACAAGAATGGGTGCTAAAAAGCGTCCTACTTATAGAATAGTTGCAACTGATGCAAGAAGACCTAGAGATGGACAATACTTAGAGTTAGTAGGAACTTATAGTCCAGTAGGAGAAAAAGCTGTAACAATCAATGAAGAAATCGCATTAAAATGGTTAAACAATGGTGCAATTCCAACAGATACAGTTAAAAACTTATTAAGTGAAGCTGGAATTATGAAAAAATATGCTGAATCAAAAGATAAGAAGGCAGCATAATGGATTTAGTAAGCTTAACTGAAAAAATTGTAAAGTCACTTGTTATGGATGAAGAAGCAGTAAGTGTTAAAGAATTCCCTACAGAAGAAGAGAATGTTATGTTAATACAAGTTATGGTTTCTGAAGACGATATGGGTAGAGTAATTGGTAAAGCTGGAAAAACAGCTAATGCTATTAGAACTCTAGTTCAAGCAAGTAGTGCTTTAAAAGAAAATAAATATGTAAAAATAGATATAGATAAGTTTTAAGCAACAGCAGTTGCTTTTTTTTTGATTTAATTATAATATTGTATATAGTAAGTATAGTAGGGTGGTATTATGAAGTTTGTTAAAAATAAAAAATTTCAAAAAATAATAAAAATTGTAATAATACCAATATTTTTAATATGTTTTGGATTATTATTAGAACAAAAAAATAATTTGATAAGTTTAAGTCTAAAAAAAGAATGTGAACAAATTATTTATAATGATGCTAAAAATTATTACTATGGACTCTATAAAGAAGATAAAAGGGCCCCTAAAGATGACTTAGTTATAGAAGAAATAATTAAAGCTAAGAAAAAAATAGAAAAAATAGAACGAAAAGATAAAAAGAAAATGCTTTCTTCACTAAAAGAATTAAAATATTATTTAAATACAAAAACTGAAATTAATAGTTTATTTGATAATGGTATTTTAAAATCAAGCACAAATAATGATATAGTAACAAAATTATTTGATAACTTAGAAAAAATGTCAGATAATTATAAAAATATTTTAAAACCAAGCCTAGATGAAGCAAATAATCAATTACAATATATAAAATTAGTAAATGATACGATAAACAATTTATTTACATCTGAAGAAAAAAAAGAAGTAAAAGCTAATATTACTAGAAAAGACTATAATAATGCAGTAACATTAGTATCACAATTGAAACAAAATGATTTAAAAGAAGCAAAAAAAGAATATTTGAAAGTAGTTGGAAACACTATAACTGCTAGAGAAATAGCTGAGAGAAAAAGAAGGGAACAAGAAATAAGGGATGCTTGGGTAAAACTTGATATACCATATGTTAGTCAAAACAATCCTGGAGTATATAACGGATGTGAAGCTGCATCGTTATTAATGGCATTAAAACATAAGGGATATTTATTAAATATGGATTTACCAACATATGCAACTAATATGCCTAAAAGTGATAATCCTCATCTTGGTTTTACTTATGATATCTTTTCTCTTGAACCAAAAGATGTAGTCCATTGGATTGCTCCAGATGCTTTAACAAGTTATGGAATATCATCTTCTGGAAATGGAAATATAGTAAATACAACAGGATATTCACTTGATCAATTAGATAATGAATTAAATAATAATAATGCAATTGTAATATATTTAACAGCAAATTTAAAAAATCCAAAAGACTGGATTGGAGAAACACCACACAATATGCATGTCTTATTATTATCAGGTTATAATAAAATAACTAAAGAACATATAATTACAGATCCTTGGACAAGGAAAAATGGAACATATGAATGGAATATATCAAAGAAAAATTTAGAAAATTTATATAATGCAGTTGGTAAAAGATCAGTTACTGTAAAATAAATTTCTTGTAGAAAATCAAGTTTCGTATTATACTAATTGTAGTTAGAATTGGAGGACAGACATGAAAAAAAGAGTTATTAGCGCTATTATAATGTTAATAGTATTTATTCCAGTATTAATATTAGGCGGAAAACCATTTGCTATTTTAATGTCACTACTAGCAGTAATGGGATTATATGAATTATTACATATGAGAGAAACAAAAAAAAAATTTCCTTTCTTAATGAAAGTATTTGCTTATATTTTAGTATTGTTCTTTTCATTAAATAATTTTTCATCAATAGAATTTCATAGTACTCTTGATTATAGAGTAATGAGTTTTATAATTTTTATATTTTTAATACCAATGATCGGAATACACGATAGTAAAAAATATAATATCAATGATGCATTATTTTTAATAGGTTCAACATTATTTATTGGTTTAAGTTTTAATTTAATAATTATTACACGTAATTATGACATATCATATATTATATACCTATTGTTAATTACAACACTTACAGATACATTTGCACTATTTACTGGAAGCTTAATTGGAAGACATAAACTTGCTCCAGTAATATCACCTAAGAAAACTTATGAAGGATTATTTGGTGGATTATTTGTAGGAGTAATAATATCAGTAGTATTTTATCATGTAGGAATAAATAGTGGCCTACCTTTAGTAATATTAATCTTGATTACCACTATTTTAGCAATCTTTGGACAAATAGGAGACTTAGTATTTTCATTTATTAAAAGATATTATGGTAAAAAAGATTACTCTGATTTAATACCTGGACATGGTGGAGTACTTGATAGATTAGATAGTATAATATTTGTAGTTTTAGCATCAATCCTTTTCTTAGGGATTATTTAGGAGGAATATATGACAATAATAATTTTTATACTTGTTTTAGGAACCATTATCTTTGTACATGAACTAGGACATTTTATATTTGCTAAATTAATGGGAGTTTATGTTTATGAATTTTCACTTGGTATGGGACCTAGACTTTTACATAAAAAAGGAAAAGAAACAGACTATTGCCTAAGACTAATTCCAATTGGGGGATTTTGTTCAATGGCTGGAGAAGAAGTTGACGAAGAAGAAATAAAAGTACCTAAAAAAAGAAGACTTCAAGCAAAGAAACCATGGCAAAGATTTTTAATAATGTTCTTTGGACCAGGCTTTAATTTTATATTTGCTGTTTTAATATTATTTTCAATTTCAATGATTTGGGGAAGTACTAGTTATGATCCAATTATCTCATCATCTGATAAGAATTATCCCGCATCAACTGCAGGAATTGAAAAAGGTGATAGGATAATTGAAATAAATAATAAAAAAGTAAAAACTCTAGATGATGCCGCAATCTATCTTACAATTGCTAACCATAAAGAAAAAACAGAAATAGTAGTTGAAAAAGAAAATGAAGTAGAAAAAGAATATAAAATATCTCCAAAAAAAGTAACAAAAAAAGGGACTACTTCTTATAAATATGGAATTGGTCTAGTTGGTAAGAAAAAATATGGATTAGTTAATTCTGTAAAATATACGTTTGTAAAAACAGGATCATTATTTAAACAAATGTGGATAACTATAAAAAGTTTATTTACAGGAGGAATAAAAGTAACTCAATTATCTGGACCAGTAGGAATTTATTCAATAGTAGGGGAACAAGCAAAAGCAGGATACTCAAGTATATTGTATTTAATGGCATTTTTAAGTATAAATGTTGGATTTATTAACTTATTACCATTACCAGCATTTGACGGAGGTCATATATTATTCATTATAATTGAAAAGATAAAAGGTTCCCCTGTAACACCAAAAGTAGAAAATATGATACATACAGTAGGATTATTCTTACTTATGGCATTAATGGTATATATAACATTTAATGATATTTTAAGGCTATTTTAATAGTCTTTTTTATTGACTAAATAATAATTAAGTATATTATTAATATAGAAAATAGGAGAGTGAGAAAGTGAAAAAGAAAGTAAGTATTTTATTTGGTGTAATATTTACAATAATGTTTGTTGGAACAATAAATGTTAATGCAGCAGCACCATGTAAAGTAATAAGTGGAGATGGTACTAAAGAAGGAAATGAGATTCAGTGTGGAACAGAAAATTTTTATGTTTTAAAAGAAGAAAATAATAATTTAGTATTATTACCAAAATACAATTTGAAAGTTGGATATGATTGGATTACAGATAGTACAAAACAGGAATTAATTGGAGATATGGGAATGCAAAGCAGTGAGTGTACAGGAGCTAAAGACTCTAATTTTGAATGTAGATGTTGTAATAAATTATCAACATTTGAAGATGGTACAGCTGAAAATTATTTAACAAATTATAGTAATTATTTAAAAAATACAGTAAAAATAGCGAATGATATTACAATAAAAATACCAACCATTAATAATTATGAAGAATATGGGTGTGTGTATAATAAAGACGTTAAATTTGATAACGGATTTATTCTTTCAGATGAACTTGATTGTACAAAGAAACAAAGTTTTTTGTATTCAACATCATATTTTTTGTCAGATAAAACAACTATTTATGGTGGTGCTTTCCCTGTAACCGAGGGGAATGCAAGTTTTCAAAAAGATTACGAAAAAAGCGCTATAGTAACTACTGTTAGCCTTTTAGGAGTTAGACCAATAGTCACTATAAATAAAGCTAATTTAAATGTAGTAAACAATTCAAATACAACAAATATTAACACCATCAAATAATACTGGAACAGAAACAGTAAAGGTAGGAAATACATTAAAAAGTGCATATATAGGTTATTGTGCAGGAGCTATGATTCTTGTATTAGGAGTTATGGTAATATATCAAACTTATAGAAAAGGTAAAAAAGAACAAGAAAATGAATAGTTACAAGAGTAACTATTTTTTTGTGCTATAATATTTATAGAGGTGGTTATCTTGATAGTAGGTGTTTTAGTACAATTGTCTAGTAAAAATATTGATAAAATATTTGATTATAAAGTAGATGACTGCATAAAAGATAAAATAAAAATAGGGGTTAGAGTAGAAGTCCCTTTTGGACATCAAACTTTAGAAGGGTTTGTTTTATCTATAAAAGACAGTAGTGATCTTAATAATTTAAAAAGTATTAATAAAATTATTGATGAAGATATTGTTTTAAATAAGGAATTAATTAACCTTGGAATTAAAATGAGAGAATTGACTTTATCAACCTTAATAAGCTGTTATCAAG
>CAZYZU010000055.1:0-7191 GCA_964652065.1 uncultured Muribaculaceae bacterium | reverse complement strand
AATTACAGAAGCTCCAAAAGAAAGATGTGTTCATAGAACAATAATGCATGAAGTAACACATGTATGCCCAATTAGAACTAGAGTGATTAATCACCATGTATATAGACATACATATAGACCAGAATATTCTTGCTGTGAAGAAAATACAGTAACTAATGTTCAATGCGGTTCATGTAATCAATTTAGATAGTTGACATGTCAAAAAATGTAATTACGCAAAAATATTAAATGTAAAATAATGTCTAATTGTGTCACATAGCTTGATTTATTTACACTACTAATTTATCATTATAGTAGGGAGTGTGATACAATGATTTATCCATCTATAGATAAACTACTAAATATAGTGGACTCCAAGTATGAACTAGTTCATATAGCGGCCAGACGAAGTAAGGAGATATCAGAAACTGATTATCTTCAAATGCCGGAAAACGAGTACAAGTGTAAAAAGAATATTGGTAGGGCGTTGGAAGAAGTCTCAGAAGGGCTTCTAACCGTAAGAAAAAGTTAATAAGACTTTTTCTTTTTATATGCTATAATATTTATAGGTGATAATATGAAAATTGATAAGTATCGTAAATTAAAAAATGGTAAATATGAATTAACATTAGAAGATAAAACAAAGCTTGATTTATATGAAGATGTAATTTTAAAATTTAACTTACTTCTTACTAAAAATATAGAAAAAAAAGAAAAAAAGAAAATATTAGAATTTGATCAAGAATGTGAAGTATACTATGTAGCGTTAAAAACTTTAAAAAGACGTGCTAAAAGTAAAAATGAAATGAAAGATGATTTGATAAAAAAAGAATATCCACAAGATTTTGTGGATAAAGCTATAAGTAAATTAGAATCCCAAGGATATATAAATGATTTAGTATATGCCAAAAGTTTTGTAAACAATAAATTAATAACTTCTTCAAGCGGACCATATAAAATTAAACAAGAAATGCTAAAGGTAAAAATACCAGAATCCGTGATTGAAGAAGCATTACTAGAATATACAGAAGAAATTCAAATCGAAAAAATAAATAAATTAATTACAAGAGCAATTAATTCAAATAGAAACAAAGGTAATTCTTTATTAAAAAGAAAAATTATTTCTGATTTAACTATTCAAGGATTTAAAAAAGAATTAATAACTGCACAAATGAATAATCATGAATTTAAAGATGATTCCGATATAGCAAAAAAGGAATATGAAAAATTATATAAAAAATTAAGTTCAAAATATGAAGGTGCTGAACTTGAATTTAAAATAAAACAAAAACTTTATCAAAAAGGATTAACATATGAAAAATAAAAAATATATAATCTCTATAATTCTTTTAATTACTACAATAACATTTATTTCAACAAATCTTGTATCAATGGGATTTGATTATTATTGGCATATAAAAGCAGGTCAATATATGATAAGTAACCATACCATTTTAACAAAAGATATATTTTCATGGTTTCTAAACGGTACATATTGGATGTCACATGAATGGTTATATGAATGTATAATTTATGGCCTTAAGTTAATTTTTGGTAAATGGCATATTTTTATATATTGTTTTACAAATATTTTTATATTACTATCTATATTAATATTTCATAATAAAGATAATTACAAAAAAAATATAATAGCAACCTTAATCTGGTTAATGGTATTTCTATTTTTAAATGTAGGATTATTTAGTCCAAGACCTCATCTTATAAGTGCATGGCTTATCGCAAGTACTCTTTATTTATTATATGATTTAAAGAAAAATAAAGATTCTAAAAAAATATATTTATTACCATTAGTATCTCTATTATGGGCAAATGTTCATGGAGGATCTTCAAATTTATGTTATCTATTATGTCTTCTATTTATAATAACAGGACTATTTAATATAAAAAATAAATATATTGAAATCAAAAAACTAAATAAAACTCAGCTAAAAAAATATATTATAGTTTTAATATTAATTGTATTAGCAATAAGCATTAACCCACATGGATTAAAAATGTTAATATACCCATATGAAAATATTTTTAACACTTTTATGCAACAAAATATATCAGAGTGGAGACCAACGAGTCTAATAAAAACTTATAATTATGTATATTTTATAACAATTATTGGAATATTCATTTGTTTAATAAAAAGCAAGAAAAAAATAGAATTAACAGATTTATTATTACTAATATTATTTTCTTATATGGGAATAAGAAGTACAAGGTTTTGGAATTATATTTATATTGGCTCATCATTCTTTATTTTTAAATATCTACCTAAACAAAAAAATGATGAAAACACTCCTAAATATTTAATTATTTTTAGTATTATTGTAATTGCTTCATTTTTAGTCAATGTAAAAACAACTTATAACAAACTAAATAAAGAAGAAATGATTTCTACGAAAATAATAAATAAAATAAAGAAAGAAAAACCAAAGAGACTATTTAATTTATATAATTTTGGAGGATATCTAATTTATAATGATATAGATGTTTTTGTAGATGGCAGAGCAGATTTGTACTCAAATTATAATTATAAAGATTATATTTCTATTTCTAATTTAGAAAACAATTATAAAGAATTAATTAAAAAATATGACTTTGATTATTTTATAGTAAATAATGAATTTGAAATATCAAAATATTTGAAAAGCAATAAAAACTATGTAGAAATAATTAAAGATAAAAAAACAATTTTATACAAGAAAAAAGACACTTAATTGTGTCTTTTAGTTTGAACTTGTAGAATTGTTAGAGTTACTTGATGCATTTTTAATTAATTCATCCATGTAATCATTATATTGTTTTTCTAAATCACTATCGCCAAAAGTAATTTTTTTATCTTCTCTAACACTTTTTAAAGTTTTATAGTATAAAGTATTATCTCCACTTAATTTATCTTTTGCTAAAGATTCTTTAATAGTTGATTTAACACTTTTTAAAGATTTCTTATCTTTTTCACCAGTCTTTAATATAATGTGATATCCATAAGTAGATTCAACAGGTTCTTTTGTATACTTATCTTTTTCTAACTCTTGTGCAGCATTCCAGAAACTTGCATCCATTTTATCGCTATTGAAGTATCCTAAATCTCCACCCTTAGAAGCTGTAGCATCATCATCAGAATATTTTTTAGCAACATCACTGAATTTTTGACCTTCATCTAATAGTTTAATAACTTTTTTAGCTTTTGTTAAAGCTTTTTCTTTTGCTTTAGCTTTTTCATCATCACTCATTTTATCAGTAGTATTAACAGATATTAAAATGTGGCTAGCTTTAACATCACCATAAATATTTTCATCATAATATTTTTGTATTTCTGCATCTGTTAAATTCTTTTCTAAATAATCATTAACAGCAAGGCCTCTTTTATATTCTAAAGATAATTTTTCTTTTAATTCATCTTCACTTTCTACTTCAAAGTAAGTTTTGATTGCAGATAAATAACTAGCTTCATCATCTTTATAATAAGATTTGATTTGTTCTATTTGTTTATCAACTGCCTTAGTTTCACTATCATCAGTAGGATATTTTTTATCAAATAATTTATGATCAACTATATCAATTAATTTTTCAATAGAACCTTTCTTTAACTCTTTATAAAAATCATCTGCAGTAATTTTTGTTCCTTTAACTGCAACAGCAGTAGTTTTTTCTGTTTTTAATTTAGAACTCTTTCCACATCCAGTTACAAACAAAGATGCTACAAGTATTGTTCCTAAACAAATTACTAATTTTCTATTTTTCATATTTCCTCCTATCAATTATTTATAATAGCAAAAATTAAGTTATTGTGCAATGTCTTAAAATAAATTTATAAATAAAATAGATAGATATAATCACACAATTTATACTTTTACCATAGAATAATGTGAATACCATAAAAAAAGGAGGAAAAAATATGGGTAATTATGTTTCATCATCCGCAATTATATTAGTTCTATTTATTCTTTTAATTATTATTCTAGGTGCTTATATTTAAGGAGGTGTATCAAATGTCTTGTCAAGAAAATACTTCATCATGTGGTAGAAGCGGTTACATAATTATAATTGTCTTATATATTTTACTTGCTATCATATTAGGAAGTTGTATCTCATACTAAAAAGAGTTAAAACTCTTTTTTTGTATATACTAATATTAGGTGAAGAAAGATGAAATATTATTTAAATGTATTTTTAGTATATAGTGTAATTGGTTTTATTATAGAAACAACCCTTAAAACATTTATTTTTAAGGGAATGAATAATGGAATAATGTTTGGACCATGGATACCTGTTTATGGACTTGGATGTGTTTTAATAATATTTATAATGAGATTAGTATTTAACAGATTTAAAGTACCGAGATGGTTAAAGATTGTATTTACATTTTTAATATCAATGATAGTTTTAACAATAATGGAATTATTAGGTGGAATATTTATAGAAAAAGTATTTGGAAAAATATTTTGGGATTACAGTGATTTAAAATTTAATATAGGACATTATATTGCCTTAGAAATAAGTTTAGTATGGGGAATAATGTCTTTAGTAGTAATTTATTTAATAAAACCAGTAATGGACAAATTAATAAAAAAAATACCAAGTATAGTAACATACTTAGTATTAATAGTATTTATAATTGATTTAGTAGCTACTTTCCTAACAATGTAGAGTAAACTTCATCAATAGGAAGTAAAATATCTTTGTTATATGTATGAACATCATTATCATTTTCATATCTAGGAATAACATGTATATGATAATGCTTTACTTCTTGTCCAAATCCATTATTTTGAGAAATAGTTAATCCATCACATTTTAAATTATCTTTTATCATTGGATAAAGTTTATCCCTAATCAAATCAATAGAATGATCAATAACTTTTTTATCAATATCGAAAACATTTTCATAATGTTTTTTTGGTATTATAAGCATATGACCATTAGTAATAGGGTTAACATCTAAAAAAACTTTTACTAAATCATCTTCATAAATTGTAGAAGATAAAATTTCTCCATTTATAATTTTACAAAATATACAATCTTTCATAAATCCTCCTAATTCATATATTTATAAGTAATATTATATTTCTCTATAATACTCTTATCCTTATTAATTATACCACTAATAATTTCATTTAAGTTATTAGAAATTAATTTTTCATCTAAATTATTTATTTTAATTGCGTTAGTAATATCATTTTTATCTGTAATTATTAAAGAATAATTTTTAGGATTTAAATTATTTTTTTTAATATAGTTATAAAAACCAATAATTGAATTAGAAATATTATCTAATGTTAAAGTATTAACTAAAGTATTACAATTAACTGAATAAATTGATAAGTCAGTCATATTATTATTAATTATATTTTCTTGAACTAAAGTACTATATTTATTAAGCTTTCTTGTAAATTTTATATTAACGTCAGTATAAGTTTTGGATTTAGAAATATTTTTTTCTAAATTGTTTTCTAAATATGTTAATAAAGTTTTCCCCTCAATATAATCCTTTTTATAAGTATTAGTTATTTTTTTGTTTTTATAATTAACATAAAAATATAAATTTTTGTTAGTCTTACTATTAATTTTAACACTATAAGAAGATGTCAATCTATCATATTTAATATCATTAATTTTTATATCTTTATAAATATCTTTATATTTAACCTTTATATAAGAATTGATTTTTTCATTAATCTTTGGCATAAGAATAAGATTACTTTTTTCATTTATTATAATTAATCCAAATAAAATTATTGTTATAAAAAAGAATAAACCCATACCTAAAGATAATTTGTTTTTTGTATTCATATTATCACCAATTTAATTCTAACAAATATTAAAATAAAAGCAACCCTAAGGTTGCAGGTATGAACACAGCAAGTATTCAAATATATTATGTTAATTAATAAAAAAAATTATACATTTGATTGTTAATTTAAAAATAATGTGTTATGATATTTTATATAATATGATAGGTGGTGAATCTATGGAAATTTTAAAAGGTATAGTAAGTGATGCAGGGTATCAAAATGTAGAGTGTACTTATGCCAAAATAGACGATAATACATTTTACTATTTTATACAAAATGGTGAATTACCAAATGGTAATGTTATTGCAAGTACTGTTTTAAAAGAAGCTATAGGTCATGCACCATATACGACGTTAGGATTAATAAATAAAGAAGGACAAGTATTAATACCGTTTGAAAATAAAATAATAAGACAAATAAAAGATCAATTATTACTTGTTGAAAAAAATATACCATCAACACCATCTGTAGCAGAGGCACTTAAAAATAAAGCAGATCCATTTTCAGCATCAGCATTAGTAGAGACTGCAACTAATATTAAAAAACAAGTAACTGATGTAATAGGTATGAACGGAGATTTTATTTTTGATAATCAGTTTTCAGAGGCAGCAATTTATACAATGGATGGTTTAAATGTTGCAAATGGTTATTTTAGTTTTATAGCTGAAAATAATGGTAATTATTTTTTCTCAGCAAATGTTTTAGGAAGTCAAATTATTAAATTTAATCCTGAACAATTAGAAGAAATGAATACTCAAAATGATCAATCACAACAGACTAATGTTGGAGATGATGTTCCAGAAGAAAACCAAGAACAGCAAGCAGAAACTAGTGAACAAAATCCAACCATTCCAGGAATTGCTATAGATATACCAATCCAAAATCAACTTGAACAAGCTGGAGAAATAGAGGAAAATAACAATTCAACAGAAGAAATTGCTGAAAATACAGAACAAGTAGAAACAGAAGAAAACGAACAAGATAATAATAGTGATATCATATTAAATATAGAGGAACCAGAAGAAACAACAGATGGTGGAGCAACAAATCAAGAAGAAAATAAACTAACTGATGAAGCTGAAACTGAAGAAGAAAATAAACCAACTGATGAAGCTGAAACTGAAGAAGAAAATGAACAAACAGATGAAGCTGAAACAGAAGAAGGAAATGAACCAACTGATGAAGCTGAAACTGAAGAAGAAAACAAACCAACTGATGAAGTAGAAACAGAAGAAGAAAATGAACAAACAGATGAAGCTGAAGAAGAAGAAGAGAATGAACAAACAGATGAAGCTGAAGAAGAAGAAGAAAATAAACAAACTGATGAAGCTGAAGAAGAAGTAGAGAATGAACAAACTGATGAAGCTGAAGAAGAAGTAGAGAATGAACAAACTGATGAAGCTGA
>CAZYZU010000054.1:4368-7236 GCA_964652065.1 uncultured Muribaculaceae bacterium | reverse complement strand
TACAAAATTGCCTTTGAATAAGTTAAAATAGTATTCTTTTTTTAATATTTATATGTAGTATTTATTTAGTAAATATAATTAATACAGTTATATATGAAATTATGTTATAATTTAATTGGTGATTATATGAAAAAAATAAATTCTTTTTTATCTAAAAATATAGAAAAAATATTTATGGTATTTTTGTTCTTTCAACCAGTAATTGATGTATTAACAGCAATAATGCTTCATGTATTTAAAATTGATTTTACGATTGGTGTAATACTTAGAATGATATTTTTAGGTTTTATGATTTATTATTTGTTATTTTTAAATAAGAATAAGGATAAAAAGAAAAGTATTATTTATATAGGGATTATATTTGTTTATTTTATTCTTTATAGTCTTAATATTATTTTTACAAAGGATATTAATTGTTTATCGTTTGAGTTAAAAAGTTTAATTAAGTGCTTTTATTTTCCAATATTACTTATTTCTATTTATGAGATATTTAGTGAAAGAAAAACTAAAATAACACCTAAGTTATTAAGAACATTATTTGTTATTTATTCTTTATTAGTATTTGTTCCTAATATACTTGGTATTGGTTTTGATAGTTATAGTGTTACTAAAAGTGGGAGTATTGGATGGTTTTATACAGCAAATGAAATAAGTGCAATTATATCTATATTAATGCCTATATTTATTTATTGTATTTTAGAGAAGAAAAATATTTATCTTAATATATTTAGTTTGTTTATATTACTTTATATTTTAACATCGATGGGAACGAAGGGACCATTACTTAGTTTTTTAATTATAGTATTTTATTATTTAATTAGATATTTAAAAGGTATATTTAAGAAAAAAAAGTATAAATCACTTGGTATTGTAGGGTTATTATTTCTTTTAATTTTTGCTTTTAGTATTTTAATTATTCCTAAGACAAATTTTTATAAAAATATTGTCGTTCATTTAGAATTTTTAGAAGTTGATAGTGTTAGTGATATAGTTACAAGTCCTAAGGTAATTGATCATTTTATATTTAGTCAAAGGCTTACTTTTTGGAATAAGACAAACAAACTTTATTTAAAAAGCAATATATCATCTGAATTTTTAGGAATAGGTTATATTGATAATTATTCTACAGATGATGTTAGTATGAAAATGGTTGAAATGGATTATGTTGATTTGTTTTATAGACATGGGATTATAGGATTTATTATTTTTATGATTCCTTTTATAAGTGTTTTAGTAAGAATCATTAAATTATATTTTAAAAACCCAAAATATAATGATAAAAATAAGATTATGGGAAGTTATATGCTTAGTGTTGTTTTAGCCCTTGTTTTAGCTTTCTTAACAGGACATGTTATTACATCGCCTTCAGTCTCAATATTTGTTGCCTTAATATTTAATTTGTTTTATAATGAATTATGTAAAGGAGAAGTAAAATGACAAAATTAGGAATGGTAATTGTTAATTATAATGATTACAAAATGACTTGTACTTTACTAGAAAATATAAAAGAATTTAAATGTTTAGGTTTGATTGTTGTTGTTGATAATAAATCTACTGATGATTCGTTAAAATATTTAAAAAAATATGAAAGTAAAAAGATAAATATTGTTGAAGCAGTTAAAAATGGTGGTTATGCATCAGGTTTAAATGTAGGGGCAAAATATTTAAATGAGAAATTAAAAAAATGTAATATTATATTTTCTAATACAGATATTATTATAAATAAAGAAGAAGATTTAAAAAAATTAAGTAGTGATATTTCTAAACATTCTATTGGTGTAGTTGGTCCAACAATTGTTGAAAATAGAAGTCTTAATAGAGGATGGATGATGCCTACAGTTAGAGATGAGATTAAATTTAATTTACCTTTAATAAGTAGGAAATATAGAAAAGAATTATTATATGAAGATGAACACTTTAATGAAGATTTATCATTAGTTGGTGTTGTTTCAGGATGCTTTTTCTGTGCCTCAGGAGAAATGTTAAAAGAGATTGATTATTTTGATGAAGAAACTTTTCTTTATTATGAAGAACAAATACTTGCGAAGAAATTAGAAACAATTGATAGGCAAGTTGCAGTTGATAATAATGTTGTAATTATTCATAATCATTCTGTTACTATTGATAAAAATATTAATAGAATAAATAAATATAAAGAATTAAAAAAGAGTCAGAGGTATTTTGTTTCTAAATATTTAGAGGCAACAGACAAAGAATTAAAAAGATTAGATTTTACTAATAAGTTATCGTTAGTAATTCTATATATAAGATGTTTTTTTAAGGGAGGTTTAAAGAAATGAAAGGAATTATTTTAGCAGGAGGGTCTGGAACAAGACTTTATCCAATGACAAGAGCAACATCTAAACAATTATTACAAGTGTATGATAAACCAATGATTTATTATCCACTAGCAACACTTATGTCTGCTGGTATTAATGATATTTTATTAATTACCACAGAAGAAGATCAACCAGGTTTTAAAAGATTATTTGGAGATGGAAGCGAGTTTGGACTTAATTTAGAGTATAAGATTCAACCATCACCTGATGGACTTGCTCAAGCATTTTTACTTGGGGAAGAATTTATTGGAGATGATACTGCTGCTATGGTATTAGGAGATAATATTTTTTATGGTGCAGGATTAGAAAAAAAATTAAAAAGTGCTAGAGAAAATGCTGAAAAAGGAATGGCAACTATTTTTGGATATCAAGTAAAAGATCCAGAAAGATTTGGAATAATGGAATTTGATAGTAATAATAATGTGATTGGGGTAGAAGAAAAACCAGATAATCCTAAGAGTGATTTTGCAATTACGGGACTTTATTTTTATCCTAATGGTGTAAGTGAAAAAGCAAAATTAGTTAAACC
>CAZYZU010000054.1:0-4268 GCA_964652065.1 uncultured Muribaculaceae bacterium | reverse complement strand
ATTTTAGAACCAGATAAATTTGGAGATGATAGAGGATATTTTTCGCCCTACTTTATACAAAAAAATTTGGATGAATTGGGGTTTGAGCGAGTTGTTCAAGCAAATCGTTCAAAAAGTAGTAAAGGAGTAGTTCGTGGACTTCACTTTCAAAAGGATCCTAAGTGCCAAGCAAAAATTGTTGAAGTTATAAGTGGGGCTGCAATTGATGTTGTAGTTGATATGAGAGAAGACTCAGAAACTTATGGAAAATGGACAAGCGTTTTATTAACACCAGAAAATAATAGGCAATTATTTGTACCTCGTGGATTTGCTCACGGATTTGTAAGCTTAGAGGATAATACAATATTTCAATATTTAATTGATAATGATTATGCTCCAGATATGGAAGGTGGAATTCTTTGGAATGATCCTGAAATAGGTATTAATTGGGATGAAATGTTTAAAGAATATAATATTGAAGAACCTTTGTTATCTGAAAAGGATGTTAACAGAGAAACATTACAAAAATGTAAAACTAAATTTAAGAGAGGTAAATAATGAAATATTTAATAACTGGATATAAAGGACAACTTGGATATGATTTGACTAGAGAATTAGATAGTAGAAATGAAAAAGAATATATGGCTGTTGATATTGATCAAATGGATATTACTAATCGTGATCAAGTTATGTCAATAGTTACTGAATATAATCCTGATGTAATAATACATTGCGCTGCTTGGACTGCGGTTGACAAGGCAGAAGATATGAAAGATCTTGTAGAAAAAGTAAATGTTGAAGGAACTAAAAATATGGTTGATGCTTCAATTGAAGTTGATGCGAAAATAATTTATATGTCAACTGATTATGTATTTGATGGTTCTAAAGATGGATACTATACTGAAGAAGATCAGGTAAATCCAAAAAGTGTTTATGGATTAACAAAATTTCAAGGTGAAGAAGAAGTAAGAAGAAACCCAAAGCATTTTATAACAAGAATCTCTTGGGTATTTGGTATAAATGGAAATAATTTTATTAAAACAATGTTAAAACTTTCAGATAATCATGATGAGTTAAATGTAGTTTCTGATCAAATCGGAAGTCCTACTTATACAGTTGATTTATCAAAAACTTTAATTGATATGGCTCATAGTGAAAAGTTTGGAACATACCATGTAAATAATGATGGATATTGTTCTTGGGCTGAATTTGCTGATTATATATTTAAAAGTAACAGTAAAGATGTAAAAGTAAATGCTGTATCAACTGAGGAATATTTAGAAATAACAGGTACTAAACAGGCATATAGACCAAGAAATTCAAAACTTTCTAAAGAAAAACTTAGAGATGCTGGTTTTAATATGTTACCTAGTTGGCAAGATGCTACTGATAGATATTGTCAAGAATTAGTTGAGAACAAGATACTTGTAAAGAAGAAGTAAACTACTTCTTTTTTTCTTCATATATAATTTATTAAGTAGTATAATATTTATAATAGGGTGTTGCTAGATGAAAAAAAGTAAAAATATAAAAAGAAAACCTTATAAAAAAAATAAATCTTATTACAAAAGTGATAAGCTTTTTGTTGTGTTAATAATTATAATTATTATTTTTATTGTAAATTTGTTTTTATTGGGATTTTATTTAAAAAATCAAAATGATAATAAAAAACAGAAAAAAGATATAAAGGATTTATATAACATAAAAATAGAAAAAGATGATGATATTTTATTTTTAGGAGACTCTATAACTGATTATTATGATTTAAATAAATATTATGGAATTCCAATAGTTAATAGTGGTGTTTCTGGTTGGACTACGGATGATATCCTTGACCATTTAGATGAAAAAGTATATAAATATAATCCTAAAAAATTATTTTTATTAATTGGTACTAATGATATCCAAAAGGGAAAAGATATTGATTATATTATTGATAACATTAAGAAAATTATTTTTAAAATAAAATATAAAAAAAAGAAAACTCAAATTTATATTGAATCAATTTATCCAATTAATAATACAAATAGTAAAAAAATTGATCATAATATGGTTGGAATTAGAACTAATGAAAATATAATGAAAATAAATAAAAAATTAAGTGATTATTGTAAAAATAATGAAATTGTTTATATTAATATGTATGATAAGTTAATTGATGAAAATGGTAATTTGAAATTAAAATATACAAAGGAAGGATTACATATTTCAGATGATGGTTATAAACTTATAACACATGAATTATTAAATTATATTAATGATTAAGAAACTGTGGTTTCTTTTTTTTTATTGTGATAAAATAAATTTAATTGGAGTGATTAAAATGATTACAGTTTTTGGTTTAGGTTTTACTGGTATTACTACTGCATTATATTTTTGTGAAAGAAAAAAATTTAATGTTTTTGGTATTGATATTGATAAAGATAAAACTAAACTTTTAAAAGAAAAAAAACTGCCTTTTAAAGAAGAAAGATTAGAAAAAATATTAATTAATAATATGGATGAAAATTTTCTAATTACTGATGATTATTCTTCTATTAATAAAAGTAAGTATATTTTTATTTGTGTTGATACATCAATGAAAAAAGATAAAAGTGCTGATTTAGATAGTGTTTATAATGTATTAGATGAAATATTAAATAATATAGATACTAGTGATTTTAGAACAATTATAATAAAATCTTCTATACCTCCAACTACTACTGATAAAAAAATTATTCCATATATTGAATCAAAAGGATTTGTTGTTGGAAAAGATTTAGGATTATGTGTTAATCCTGAATTCTTACGAGAAGGTTTATGTCACGAAGAAATAGAAAATCCAAATAGGATAGTAATAGGTTGTAACGACGAAAAATCAATTTTAGAAATGAATAGTTTATATGAAGAAAATAATTTAGATATTGTTAATGTTAACTGTATTACTGCAGAATATTCTAAATATTTATCTAATTCTTTTATTGCTAATTTAATTAGTTTTTCTAATGATTTAGTTAATATAGCAGATAGTTTAGGTAATATTAATGTTAATGATGCTTTTAAAATTATTCAAATGGATAAACGTTGGGAAAATGGTGAAATGAAAAAATATGTTCATCCTACTGGTAAGTATGGAGGATATTGTTTGCCAAAGGATACAAATGCATTATATTATATTTCTAAAGATAATGGATATGATTCTAAAATGATGAAAAGTATAATAAATGTTAATGATGAATTAGATGAAAATATATATTTGAAAATAGTAAATAATATTACTAAAGAAACAAAAATTGGAATATTTGGATTATCATTTAAACCTAATTCTGATGATTGTCGTAATACTTCATCATATTATGTAATAAAAAAACTATTAGATAATGGGTATAATAATATTTATGCATATGATCCTATTTCTATAGATAATTTTAAGAATATGTATGATTTAGACATTAATTATATCTATAAATATAAAGATATAATTGAATTATCTGATATTTTAATTATTCTTACTAGATGGGATGAATTTAAAAATATAAAGAAAGATACGAGTAAAAAAGTTATAGATTTTACTCATACGATATAGGCTTATTATGATGTATGATATTGGTATAATTATTTCTTGTTATAATGAAGAAGATAGTATTAAAGAATTATATGATGAAATAATATGTAGTATTAAAAAAAGTAAAAAAATAAATAAATATAAATTGTATTTTATAAATGACGATTCTAGTGATGATACTATTAAAATAATAAAAAGTATTAAGGATAAAAATATTAATATAATTAATTTTAAAAAAAGAATGGGAAAGTCTGTTGGGTTAGAAGTTGCTTTTAAATTAGTTTCAAAAAATTTAGATCTAATATTTATGATGGATGCTGATTTACAGGATGATCCAAACGAATTTAATAGGTTTATTACAAAAATAGAGGAAGGCTATGATTTAGTAACTGGTTATAAGAAAAAAAGACTAGATTCTAAAGAAAAAAAAGTTGCTTCTAAAATATATAATAAGATTCTAAATTTAATTTTTAATATGAATTTACATGATCATAACTGTGGTTTTAAATGTTTTAGGAGTAATATAATAGATAAAATTAAAATTTATGATAATCTACATAGATTTATAACTGTATTTGTAAATAATATGGGATATAAGGTTTCAGAAATTGAAGTTAAGCATCATAAAAGAAAATATGGAAAATCAAAATATGGTATTACAAGATATTTTATTGGATTTAAAGATATATTGAGAGTAAAATATATTGTTAGTTATAAAGATATAAAGTATATATTTTTTAATATA
>CAZYZU010000053.1:0-7266 GCA_964652065.1 uncultured Muribaculaceae bacterium | reverse complement strand
ACCTTTATAACATTATTACTATAAAATAAAAAAAAGACAGTATTCTGTCTATTTTTCTTCTTTAGTTTCTTCTTTTTTAGTTTTTGTAGCTTTCTTAGCTTTTGGAGCTTCTTTTTCTTCAACTACAGGAGCATTGTCCATAAGTCTTAAAATAACTATTAAAGCACCATCTCCACGTCTTTCATCAAGCTTCAATATTTGTGTATATCCACCATTACGAGTTGCATAACGTGGTGCTAATTCATTAAATATTTTATCAACAACTTTCTTATCATTATGTAAGAAAGCTAAGGCTTTACGACGAGCAACTAAATCTGCTTTTTTTCCATAAGTAATCATTTTTTCAACCGACTTACGTACTTCTTTAGCTCTTGTAACAGTTGTTTTAATACTACCATTCATAACAACTTGTTTAGTTAAAGTTGCAAGCATACTTCTTCTGTGCTTATTGTCGCGTCCTAATTTTCTATATGCCATAATTATTTCCTCCTATCAATTAATCATCATCACGTAAACTTAGACCCATATCTCTAATCTTATCTAAAACTTCTTTTAAAGATTTTTTACCTAAATTACGTATTTTCATCATATCTGTTTCACTCTTATTAACAAGATCTTGTAAAGTATGAATACCAGCTCTCTTTAAGCAGTTATATGCTCTAACAGAGAAATCTAAATCTTCAATTGATGTTTCTAATACTTTTACAGCAGGATCTTCAGTTTTTTCAATCATCATTCCTGTAGCATCTGCAATAGAAGATAAATCAGTTAAAATTTCGAAATGTTCAATTAAGATTCTTGATGCTAAAGCAATTGCTTCTTCTGGTTTAATAGAACCATTTGTCCAAACATCCATTACTAATTTATCATAACTTTCATCTTGACCAACACGAGCATTACCAACTTCATATGATACTCTTTCAATTGGAGAATATAATGAATCAATTGCAATAACTCCTGCTTTCTTTAAATCAAATAATCTTTTATTTTCTTCACTTTTAACATATCCACGACCATTTGTAACAGTCATTTCCATATCAAGGTGACCACCTTTAGATAAAGTTGCAATAACTTTATCAGGATTAATTACTTCGATATCTGCATCATGATCAATATCTCCAGCAGTAATTACACCTTCTTTTGAAGCATTAATACGAACTACTTTTGCTTCATTAGAATGATTTTTAAAAACTACACCCTTTAAATTTAAGATAATAGTTGTAACATCCTCATAAACTCCTTCTATTGTTTGGAATTCATGTAAAACACCATCAATTTTAATACTACTAATTGCACTTCCTGGAAGTGATGATAACATAACACGTCTTAACGCATTACCTATTGTAGTACCAAATCCTCTCTCTAATGGTTCAAGTTCAAATCTTCCATAGAAATTACTTTCTACAGAATCAGTAATTTTATACATTGGTTTTTCAAATTGTAACATGAAACTAACCTCCCTTTATTTAATTAACCACGTGGTCTTTTTGGTGGACGACATCCATTATGTGGTATTGGTGTAACATCGTAAATTGCAGTAACTTCTAATCCTGCAGTTGAAAGTGAACGTATTGCAGTTTCACGACCTGGTCCTAATCCTTTTACATACACTTCTACTTTACGCATACCCATATCATATGCAGCTTTTCCAGCAGCTTCAGCAGCCATACCAGCAGCAAATGGAGTTGATTTCTTACTTCCTTTAAACCCAATTCCTCCTGGAGCTGACCAACTAATTGCATTTCCTTCTTTATCTGTAATTGTTGTTATAGTGTTGTTAAAAGATGACTTAATATGTGCTACTCCTTCAGGAATATTCTTTTTCACTTTTTTCTTTCTAGTTTTGTAAGCCATAAATTTAACCTCCTTTTTTTATTTTAGTTAATTACTATACCTTTTTCTTATTTGCAACTGTCTTACCTTTACCCTTACGAGTACGAGCATTACGGTTTGTTCTTTGTCCTCTTACAGGTAATCCCTTTTTATGACGAGAACCTTGGTAAGAATTAATTTCCATTTTTGTTTTAATATTCATATTAACATCACGACGTAAATCACCTTCAGTTAAATGTTTATTAATTTCATCACGAATTTTGATTAATTCTTCTTGAGTAATATCTCCAGCTTTTTTTGTTGATTCTACTCCTGCTGCACTACAAATTTCTTGTGCAAGACTTCTTCCGATTCCGTAGATATAAGTTAATGAAATAACAATATGTTTATCATTAGGAATATCTACACCTTTAATACGTGCCATTTAGTACACCTCCTATTAATTATCCTTGTCTTTGTTTGTGTTTTGGATTTTCACAAATAACTCTTATTTTTCCTCTGCGTTTAACAATTTTACATTTTGGACAAATTTTCTTTACTGATGCTTTTACTTTCATTTTTATCCCTCCTATTATTTACGATAGGTAATACGCCCACGTGTTAAGTCATATGGCGATAATTCTATCATTACAGTATCCCCTGCTAAGATGCGAATATAATGCATTCGTATTTTACCAGAAACGTGGGCTTCTATAATGTGTCCATTTTCAAGTTGAACTTTAAATTTACCACCAGGTATTATCTCAAGGACTTTACCTTCTACTTCAATTGTATCTTCTTTAGCCATCTTTTCACTCTCCTGTTAAGATTTCATATCCATCCGCAGTTACAACCACTGTATGTTCAAAGTGAGCTGCAGGATGGCCATCCATAGTTATTATAGTCCAATCATCGTCTAATTGTTCAATTCTTGGACTTCCAGCTGTTAGCATTGGTTCAACAGCGATAACCATTCCTTCCCTTAACTTTATTCCAGTATTTGGAATTCCATAATTAGGAACATCAGGATCTTCGTGTAAATCAGTACCAATACCATGACCACACAATTCTCTAACAACACCTAAGCCATTGGCCTCAGCATATTTTTGAATTGCATAACCTATATCACCAATTCTATTACCAGGTTTAACTTCATTTAATCCAATAAATAAAGATTTCTCTGTATACTCCATTAAATGTTTCTTTTTATCATCAATTTTACCAACTGGATAACTCCATGCAGAGTCACCATGATAACCCTTATAACAAGCACAAATATCTAATGTAATAATATCTCCATCTTTTAATTTTCTCTTACCTGCAATACCATGTACAACTTCATCATTAACTGAAATACATATTGCCGCAGGATAACCTTCATAATTTTTACAAGATGGAATAGCATCTAAACTTCTAATATATTTATCAGCTAAATCATCTATCTCTTGAGTTGTTATTCCAGGTTTTAAAAATGGTTTTAAATATTGGTGAGTTTTATAAACTATATTACCAGCAATCTTCATCAAATCTATTTCTCTTTTGCTTTTCAAAGTAATCATTACTTATCATCTCCACTGATAATATCATCTATTTGCTTAAATACTTTATCAATAGAATTATTTCCATCAATACTGTATAAAACACCTTTTTCTTTGTAATGTTCTATAATTGGTTCTGTCTTTTCAACATAAAGATTATATCTGTTATTAAATGCTTCTATATTATCATCATTACGTTGATAAAGCTTCCCACCACAAACATCACAAACAGATTCAACTTGTGGACAATTATCAGAACTATTAATATTATAAATAGACTTACAATCTTCACAAATTCTTCTACCTGTAATTCTTTTTTCTAATGTTTCTTTATCTATATTAATCGAAAAAACATTACCAATTTCATAACCAAGTTTAGAAAGTATTTTATCATACTCAATAGCTTGATCAAGATTTCTAGGAAAACCATCAATTATAAATCCGTTTTTACAATCAGACTTATTTAATCTGTCTTCTATTAACTGATATGTAATTTCATCTTTAACTAAACCACCACTTGATAAAGTTTCTAAAACATAACTACCAAGTTCACTATCTTCTTTAGATATTTCTCTTAAAATATCACCTGTCGATATATGAGGAATGTTATATTTTTGAACAACCAAATCAGCTTGTGTGCCTTTTCCAGCAGCTGGTGGCGCGATAAACATTATATTTTTCATCTTCTTCTATAGCCTCTCTTATAATTTCTAGCAAGTAAACTTCCTTCCAATTGTTTATAAGTTTCTAATGCTACTCCGACTACGATTAATAATCCTGTACCACCAATCGATACAGTAGTTGGTAAACTAGTAAAATTAGAAAATAAAATTGGAATTCCAGCAATTACTACTAGAAATATTGCTCCAAGAACTGTTAGTCTTGAAAGAACTTTACTTAAATGTTTCTTTGTTTCATCTCCAGGCCTAACTCCAGGAATGTATCCACCATTATCTTGTAAGTTTTTTGAAAACTCTTCTGGTTTCAATTGAATAAATGTATAAAAATATGCAAAGAAGAATATTAATAATACATATATTACAAATCCTACTGGAGTAGTATAAGATAAATACTTAGAAACAATTACAGAAAATGTTTCATTATTAATTACTTTAGCAATTATTCCAGGAACAGAAATCAAACTTGATGCAAATATTACCGGTATAACACCTGCCGTATTAATTTTAATAGGCATAAATGATTGTCCAGCTTTACCATAAGCAGAAGTTGATTTATTTGCATACTGAATAGGAATTCTTCTTTCAGATTCTTGAATAAAAATCATTCCAATTATAATTGCAAAATATACTACTACAAATAATACAAATTTAGTAATACCAAGTGCAGCAACTTGTGCAGTATCAAATGTAACTAAACTTTGAAAAGCAGTTACAAACATTTGAGGAAGTGTTGCAATAATACCAGCCATAATTATTAAGCTAATACCATTTCCAATTCCTTTTTGTGTAATTTGATCACCTAACCATAATAAGAATGCAGTACCAGCTGTTAACACAACAGAAATATATAAATACTCCATTGGTGTTCCGCTTTTACCAATAAATGCAAAAGCAAAAGCATAACCTTCAATAAATGCAAAAGCAATACCGATATATCTTGTTATTTGATTAAGTTTTTGACGACCAGTTGGTCCTTGTTTACTTAAATCTGTAAAATATGGAATTATATCCATTTGTAATAACTGCATAATAATTGATGCAGTAATATAAGGCATAACACCTAAAGCAAATATTGAGAAATTTTTTAATGCTCCTCCACCCATAGTATTTAAAAGCTCCAAGAAACCTAGATTATTACCTAAATTTTCTGTACCAGGAACTCTAATAGAAATACCAAGTATAAAAATCATTAATGCTCCAAGTGTAAAATAAATTCTGTGTCTCAAGTCTTTATTTGTTGGAGTAAATAATTGCTTCATGGTTTTAAACATATTAGATCACCTCAGCTTTACTTCCTGACTCTTTGATCTTATCTAATGCACTTGAAGTAAATTTATTTGCTTGAATAGTTAATTTCTTTTCAAGTTTACCATTACCAAGTACTTTAATCCCTTTTAATTGCTTTTTAATTATTCCTTGTTCTTTTAGTAATGCAGGTGTAACTACAGTACCGTTTTCAAATCTATTTAAATCTTCTACATTGATTACAGCATATTCAGTTTTAAATAAATGATTTGAGAATCCTCTTTTTGGAAGTCTTCTATATAAAGGTAATTGTCCACCTTCGAATACAGGATTAATACTTCCTCCACTACGTGCTTTTTGTCCCTTTTGTCCGCGACCACAAGTTTTTCCTAAACCACTACCTGGTCCACGTCCAACACGTTTTTTAGTTTGTTTAGCTCCGATATTTTTCTCTAATTCATGTAACTTCATTATCCTAATATCTCCTCTACACTCTTACCACGTAATGCAGCAACTTCTTCAGGTGTTTTTATTGATTTAAGTGCATTTAACGCAGCTCTTGCCATATTTAATTTTGTTCTTGCTCCAAGGGACTTTGAAACAATATCACGAACTCCTGCTAATTCAAGAACAGCACGAACAGATCCACCAGCAATAACACCAGTACCAGCAACAGCAGGTTTTAACATAACTCTTGCAGCTCCAGCAGTACCAAGTGCTTCATGAGCAACTGTTCTACCATCAATTAAAGGTATTTTAATTAAATTCTTATTAGCATCTTGAATAGCTTTTTTGATTGCATCAGGTACTTCGTTAGCTTTTCCAATACCTAAACCAACGCGACCTTTTCTATCACCAACAACAACTGTAGCAGAAAATCTTCTTTGACGTCCACCTTTGTTAACTTTAACAACCCTTTTGATGTCAATTACTAATTCTTCTAAAGTCTTGTCTTTATTGTCTTGTGCTCTTTTTTGCATAATACCCTCCTATTAGAATTCTAATCCATTTTCACGTGCTGCATTAGCTAATGCTTCTACACGTCCATGATAAAGGTATCCTCCTCTATCAAATACTACTTTTTTAATTTTTTCTTTTGTTGCTTTCTTAGCTATAGCTTCTCCAACAACTTTAGCTGCTTCAATATTACTTCCATTTTTAATTTTTAAATCCTTATCAAGTGATGAAGCAGAACAAAGAGTAGTTTTTTCTTCGTCATCTATAATTTGTGCATAGATACCTGTATTTGAACGAAAAACACATAATCTTGGCACTTCAGCAGTACCCATTATCTTAGAACGAATTCTTTCATGACGTATAACACGCATACTATTACGAGATTCTTTTTTTATCATAATTTTTCTCCCTTCTATCTACTTACTACGCAGCTTTTTTTCCTTCTTTACGACGAACATGTTCATCTTTGTAACGAATTCCTTTACCTTTGTATGGTTCAGGTTTTCTTACTTTTCTTATATTAGCAGCAAATTCACCAACTAATACTTTACTAATTCCTTTAACAGTTATTTCTGTATTACCATTAGCTTCTACAGTTAAACCTTCAGGAACTTCCATTTCAACTGGATGTGAATATCCAGCATTAATAACGATTTTCTTACCTTGAACATTAAAACGATAACCAACACCAATGATTTCTAATCCTTTTTCATAACCCTTAGTAACACCAATGATCATGTTAGTAATTAATGAATTCATTGTACCATGCATAGCTTTAGCTGATTCATTTTTACGTTCTAAAGTAATTTCATTATTTTCTATTTTCATAGTAATATCTTTTAACATTACTTGTCTTAATTCACCTTTAGGTCCTTTTACAATAACTTCATTATTTTCTTCAGTTACAGTAACACCTTCAGGAATTGTAATTATACGATTTCCAATACGGCTCATTTTGACACCTCCTTATATTTCTTTAATTACCAAATATAAGCTAGAACTTCTCCACCTATATTTTGTTTACGAGCTTCTTT
>CAZYZU010000052.1:0-7348 GCA_964652065.1 uncultured Muribaculaceae bacterium | reverse complement strand
ATCAGGGTTTTAATGAATTGTTTTTTATTGTCTACTTTTACTTGACTAGTTCAAAATTGATTTGGTCTTTATTCTTCTTCAATAGCTCCAGTAGGACAAGATTCGATAGCTTCTTTTACATTGTCAAATTCACTATCATCTATTTCATTTACTTTAACTTCTGATATTCCTTCGTCATTTATTTCAAATACTTCATCAGCTATTGCTGCACATGCTCCACATCCTATGCAAGCATCACTATTAACTTTTACATTCATATATATTCTCCTTTTCTATTACATTATAACTAAAAATATTCTTTACGTAAAGAAAAAAGTATCTTTTTAAAAAACTTAATTTTTTTTTGTATGTATGTTATTCTTATATTAAGAAGGTGTATAGTATGAGAAGCAGAATGGATAGATATAAAGACATAGATAATACTAATAATCAGGAATTTAGAAGATCTGATAAAAATCGTGAATTATATCAAAATGTTGGTACTAATACTAAGTATACAAATTTTACTGATGTTAGTAGAGCAAATGCTGTATCTTTAGATGATGCTAAAAGAAATTATCGTACTAGAGAAGGCTATAAAACTATAAAAGAATATGGTGATGTAGTAAAGCAACCTAAAATAAAAAAAGAATTAGATGAATTTAATTATTTATATCAAGATCATGAAAATAGAGTTTATGATATTAATAGTGTTATAGAAAAAGCAAAAGCTAATCGTAGTGAAAGAGATGAATTAGAGGCAAAAAGAAAATTAAAGAATACAAATTATAATATCTTAGCTTCACTAAATCCAAATGAACTTGAAAAATATCGTAAAGAAAAAGTAGAAAGAAATAAACCAGATGAACATGAATTAAAAGGTTTGATCGATACAATTACATCAAAAACATTAGCTGGGGAAATTTCTAAAGAAACTGGAATTGATCTACTTAGTGATTTAATGGCAACTAGTGCAATAGATAAAATTACTCCAGAAGAGTCTCTTGATTTATCTAATGAAATAATAGATAAAGAATCTTTAAAGAAAATAGAAAATGCTAAGGAAAAAGAAGTAACAAATAATAATGAATTAAAAGATTTAGATAAATCATTTTATACTAAATCTATGGATTTATCAGATAAAGATTTTGATTTTGATGATGAGGATGAGCATGAGAAAAAAGTTCCTACAATCATAAAAGTTATTTTAATTATTATATTACTTGCTTTAGTAGGATTTGGAATTTATTTTGTATTACAAAACATTTAAGTAGTAGAATTACTACTTTTTTTATTGTTATTGTTGTATAATTAAAGTGGTGAAGTTAATGAAAAAGAAAAATATATTACTTATTTGTTTAATATTTATATTTTTAAGTATTACTATTTTAGTTTTTAATAGATCATCTCTAAAAATAGATGAAGTTGTTTATAATTTTATTATTTCTTTTAAAAGTAATAATTTAACTACTTTTTTTAAAACTATTACAAGATTTGCTAATGTTAAGTTTTGTGTTTTGTTATTAATGGTGATTTTATTGGTACTTAGAAATTTAAAAGCAGTATCTTTAATTTGTGTTACAGTTATAATTGAGTTTTCTAATTTAATTATGAAATATCTTGTTCATAGAGAGAGACCAAATATATTAAGATTAATTAAAGTTAGTAATTATAGTTATCCTAGTGGTCATGCTATGATATCATTTGGAATTTATGGAATTATTATTTACTTAATATATAAAAATGTTAATAATAAAATAATTAAAATAGTTAGTATTTCATTATTAAGTATGTTAATTCTTTTAATTGGAATTAGTAGAATATATTTAGGGGTTCATTATTTTACAGATGTAGTTTCAGGATATATTTTATCTTTAATAATTTTAATTTGTTTTACAAGGATTTACAATGATAGGGGGAATATCAATGTACAAACTAATAGTAAGTGATTTTGATAATACTTTAATTGATGACTTTGAAGAGGTTCCAGCATCAACTGTAGTTTTATTTGATAAGTTAAGAAGAAGTGGAGTAAGGATTGCTATCGCAACAGGAAGAAGTTTAAAATCTGTTTTAGATTATAATAGAGATTTTACTTTTTGTGATTATTTAATTACTTCAAATGGTGCTTATATTTATGATGTTGTTAAAGAAAAAGTTATCTATAAAAAAAATATTGGTGTTAGTAAAGTAAAAAAAATAGTTAAAATGTATTATGATGATGCTATTATATATTTAACTGATAATAATACTTGGAATTTAATAAGTGATAAGAGTGCATATGATATTGATTATGATGTTATTAAGCAAGATGATTATATGAATTTTATTAACGAAAATAAAACTAATATTTATAAAATGGAATTATATTTTAATAGTTTATCTAAAGCAAAGAAAGCTCTAAAAGAAATAAAAGACAGCTGTGTAGGAGTTTTTGCTAATTTACAAATACATGGTGATAAATATATTGTTGAAGTTACTGATAGTTCTATTAATAAATTAGTTGGTGTAGAAAAAATTTGTTCTAAACTAAAGATTTCTTTAGATAATGTAATGGCCTTTGGCGATGGTTATAATGATATTGAACTATTAAGTAATGTAGAATGTTCAGTAAGTGTTAATAATGCAGTTGATGAATTAAAGAAAATATCTAAATATGAAACATATGATAATAATTCTAAGGGTGTAGAAAAATTTATTATGAAATATTTAAATAAATAAAAATAAATTAAGGAAAAAGAACTTCTTTTACGAATAATACAGTGAAAGGAGTTTTAATATGGAAAAATTTTATACATGTAAATATGATAGAGCATTTAAAGAAGTATTTATGAAGGAGGAAAATAAAGATATATTGTCTTGTGTTTTAGAGACTATTTTAAATGTAGAAATTAAAGAGATTAAATTTTTAAATTTAGAAAGAAATGTAGATAATGTTAATGTAAAAAGAAAACATCTTGATTTATATTTAGAAACTAATATAGGCAAAATACAAGTAGAGGTTAATTCTAGTGATAGAGATTATGTAAGACCAAGAAATACTTCATATTTGTGTGATATTTATTCACATCATACATTAGTAGGACATGAATATAGTGAAGATATACTTATAATCCAAATAAACTTTAGTTATGGAGTAAATTATAAAGAATATATAAGAAAGAATATGATTCAAGATGATAATGGAAATAAGTATGTAAAAAACTTTATAATTTATGAATTAAATATGGAAAAGTATATGGAACTTTGGTACAATAAAGAAGAAAAAGAGATAGATAAAAATAAATATCTATTGATGTTAAATCTAGAGTTAAAAGATTTAGAAAAGTTATCAAATAAAGATAAGGTGGTATCAAAGTATATGAGTGAATTAGAAAGAGTAAATGAAAATCCTACATTTAGAGAGTATATGAGTGCAGAAGAAGATAATAAAAAGATAGAGAATTCTTTAAAAAGAGAGTGGAAGGAATCTGGTATAGCAGAAGGTTAGAGTTAAGGATTAAAACAAGGATTAGAACTAGTAAAAGATTCTATTATTAAAAAAATGCTAGAAAAAGGTATGTCTATTGATGAAATATCTGAATTAACTGATTTAGAAAAATCTTATATTAATAATATAAAATAATTTAAACCTATACTAAGTAGATATTATTGTTTTTATCTACTTTTTATTTTGTAAAAATATTTATAAAGTTATTGCCTTTTTTTAGTTATTCTATTACAATTAAGTTAGTGGTGGTGATTATATGAAAGATGTTAATAAAATAATTAAAAAATCTGATTATAATAGCCTAAAACGTTCGTATATGGATGCTTGTAGTGATAAAGAGTTTTTTTCTTTTGTATCAAGTTTACCAATTGAAGAAGATTTACTTATGAAGTATACTTCTACTTTAGAAGAGGCTTTTTTAGAATGTAAGAATTGTAATAAATGTAAGGGTCTTGGTACTTGTAAAAATAAGATGAAGGGATATTATTTATATCCTGAAAAAACAGATAATAATATAACATTCTCTTATATTATGTGTTCTAGGCAAAAAAAAGAAGATGAAAGACGTAAATATTTAGATAATATTAAGTATTATAGTATTTCTAAAGATTTGATGGAAGCATCTTTCAAAGATTTATATAAAGATGATACTGCTCGTGTTCCAATTTTAAAATATATGAATGACTTTATAAAAGATTATTTAAAGGGTGAAAAAGTAAAAGGCCTTTATTTAAATGGTTCATTTGGATCTGGAAAAACATATTTGGTTTCTGCATTATTTAATGATTTAGCAAAACGTGGGGTTAAATGCGCAGTAATTTATTATCCAGAGTTTATTAGAGACTTAAAAGCATCTTTTAAAACTGATTATGAAGAAAAATATAATTATGTAAAAAAGGTTCCTTTATTACTTCTTGATGATATTGGAGCTGAAAATGTTAGTAATTATAATCGAGATGAGGTTTTAGGACCAATATTACAATATCGTATGGAAAATTCCTTACCAAGTTTTTTTACGTCTAATTTGAATCTTGATGAGCTTTATAACAATTTATCAATGACCTCAAGTGGTGTTGATAAAGTTAAAGCTAGAAGGATAGTTGAACGGATCAAACAATTGACTGTTTCGATTGAGTTAGTAAGTAAAAATAGGAGGGATTAGTTATGAGAAAAAGTGTGAGTGGATTACTTCAAGAATTGTTTAAGTCTGAAGAGAAGAATATTACTATGGAAAGGTTTTATGAAATAGTAGGTGATTCTAGTGGTAATTCATTAACTAATGCACTTTTTCTTTTTATTAATGATTCTCTAGATATGTATGATGGAAAAGAAGATCTAGACTATATTTGTAGAGGACTTGACTTTATGAATCTTTCTTTAGAAAATAATCCTGGTATTAATAGAAAGATTATTAAGAAAAAATTAAATAAATTAATTGAAAAAATTGATAGAATGAAGATTGAGAATAAGGATAAGTTTTATGATAATACTAAGGCTAGTAAAGAGTTAGGAAAAGTATCTGAACAAATATATTCTGTTGAAGAGTCTACAAAAATAAAAGAATCTAAACAATATAACCTTTTAAAAATTATTATTAATGATACAAAAAATTTAGATTACTTGGAGCAAACTTTTATTCAAATTCCAAATTCAGTAAATGTATTAGATAAAGATGGAAATCCTTTGTTTTTAAATGTATTAAAAAAGTATGTTGAAAAATTAGAATCTTGCAAAGACAATAAAGAAGATATTCTTTATTATAATAATATTATATTATTAATGAAACATCAGTCTAATTTTGAACTTACTGATAGACAGAAAAGTGATTGCTTAAATATTATTTCTTCATCACTTGATAATTTAAATGTTAGGGAAAAAGAATTTATGGATAAAAAGGAATTTTTATCAAATATAAAAGATACTATTGTTGATGATCAAATAGATAAAATTGGATTTAGTGATCTTACTTCTAAATATAATATAAGTATAGGTTTTAATAATAGTTTAATTGATGAATTAGGTATTTATCAAACTAGTGTTAGTAAAGAAAATTATCCAGATAGAATGTTAGTTGATGATTATATAGTAACTATTGATGGAGATTCTGCTGTTGAGATAGATGATGGGTTGTCTATTAAAAAGATGAAAAATAATAATTATTTATTAGGTGTTCATATAGCGAGTCCCTTATCTTATATTCCTTTTAATTCTTCTATTATTGATGAAGCTGTTTCTAGGGCAAGTAGTATTTATTTACCACGTGGAGTAAAAAATGATATTGATTCATCATATACAAAAATTATACCTTTATTTCCATATTCATTTTCTGCTGATACTGCTGCTTTAAAACAGGATTTATATAGACTTGCTAGATCATATTACTTTGAAATAGATAAAGATGGAGAAGTTGTTGATCAAAAGTTTTTTAAAACAATAGTTAAAAACTCTAAAAAGTGTTCTTATAATGAAGTTAATAATATACTTAGTTGTGGAAGTAATAATAAACAATTAGAAGAAACTTTACTTCTTCTAGATGAGTTAACTTATAAATTAGAAGAAAAATATAATCCACAAGATATTTATGAGGCTATTAAATCAAAATCACAGAATCCAGCTAATGTTATTGTTGATAATTCTAGAGCTGGTAAAATTGTAAATAAAACAATGATGTTAACAGGAAGCAAGGTTGCTGATTTCTTTGCTCATTCTAAAGAAGGATATCCTACTTTATATAGGGTTCATTCTATTGAACAAGAAGATATGAAAAATTTTGAAAATGAAATTAAAAGTTTATCTAGTGTTTATGATAAACAAAAGTATAATAAATTATATCAAACATTATTAGGAATGTATCCAAAGGCAAAATATGATGTTTCTGGAGGTCATGATGGATTAGGGTTAAAACATTATTGTCATTGTACTTCTCCGCTTAGAAGAGGTGCAGATATAATTGTTGGTCATTCGCTAGATGTATGTTATTTTTCTAATCCTAGTGATAAGGATTTAGGTAAATTAGAAGAAGAAATTAATAATGCTAAATATATATTAAATGCTAAGAATAATGATATTGAACTTTTCTTGAATGAGTATAATAGAGATAGAAAATGTAGAGGTAGATGTAAAGTTAAAACAAAAAGATAATTTTTTATTGCAACATAAAAAAATTTAATGTATATTATAAAATATAAGAAGGTGAAAGAAGTGAAAAAGAACGAAAAAAACGAAGGAATTAAAAAGTATAGTAAACAAATGATTGCTATTGCTATTGCATTAGTATTAGTAATTGGAGGAAGTTATGCTTGGTTAACATTAACTCTTAATGGAACTAAGACTAACACTATTACTGCTGGAACATTAGCGGTTGAATTGGATGAAGCAGCAAGTGAAGGGATTAATATGACATCTGCTGTACCTATGAGTGATACAGATGGACTTGCAACAACAGCATATACATTCTCATTAAAGAATACTGGTAATATTACAAGTGATTATTCAATTTACTTAACTGATGTTGAGTTAAGTAATGGAGAAACTCGTATGGCTGATTCAGTTGTTAAATATAGTATTACTAAAAATGCAGGATCTCCTACAACAGCATTATTAAGTACATTATCTAGTGATACTAATGGTAGAGCATTAGATTCTGGAAGTATAGCTGCATCTGGAACTAATACTTATACATTAAAGCTTTGGATAGATCAAGATGCTATTAATGATGTAATGGGAAAAGTATTCTCTGCAAAGATTAGTGTTTCTGCTACTCAACAAAATATTACTGAATAATAAAAAAACAAGATTATCTTGTTTTTTTTTATTTGCTATGCTATGATTATTTTGTTGTTTGAAAAAAGCAGTGATTAAGGACATGGTTAATTTATT
>CAZYZU010000051.1:0-7389 GCA_964652065.1 uncultured Muribaculaceae bacterium | reverse complement strand
TAAAAAGTAGACTAGAGTGTTTTTCTCTTTGTCTACTTTTATCATATCACTTCAATTTAGTGTTGTTTTTCTTTATTATTATTTTTTGTGTATAGAAATTATCAATTATATTTTGTTCTTCTTGAATCCATTCATTATTATTAAGCATTTTGTGTGCAAAATATAATCCATTCCCATGACCTTTTCCTTTTGTTGTAAAGCCTTTTTCATTCCTTTTAGAAATGTTTGTACCCTTTTTAAAGGTATTTGATATTACAATATTAACTGTATCATCATATTCGTATACTTCCAATGAAACTATCTTTTTTCTTGTTTCCTTTGCTGCTTCTATAGCATTATCAAAGTAAATACCGATAAGACTGCAGACTATTTTCATTTTTTCTTCAACTAATTTATTTAGAATATTTTTATTGTTTAAACTAACATCTATTTCTAAATTTATTTTTGATTTTTCTGCAATTACAAATTTATAATAAAGTAAACCTTTTAAACCTCCACTTGGAATAGACTTTAATTGGTTAATTGTTGCGTTATTTATATTAATATTATCAGAAATTATATTATCGATTTTATCTTTAACTTTCTTTTCTTTTGTCATACACCTTAAAACAGCTAATTGATTTTTATATTCATGTCTATTTAATTGTTCTTTTTCTATCCAATCTTCAAAGGTTTGAATACATTTAAATAGATTATCATATTCATCATTAAGCTTATTATACTGATTGTTTTCATTGATAAATATGTAACAGAATACAATTAAAGTTAAAATTATAAAGATATTGGCAAAATATGAAATATCTAATTTGAATTTATTTGACATACTATATGTAATTAATATTATTGATACAATTAGTACAATAAAAAGAAAAATTGTTGGTATATGTTTTTCTGTAAATCTTGATACAAAATACTTACATTTCTTTTTCATTGGTGGAATTAAAATTATCAGATAACACAATACTGATACTAAGGTACTACTTATTAATCTATAATACCAAATACTTCTTATATCTTCGTAGCTAATAAAATTTATGATTAGCATTGAGTTTATAAAATCAGCAATCATTAACATTAAAAATGTTAAACTTGTTAAAATAATTGATTTTATCATATTTTCTTTAAATATTAATTTTACAAATATTATTATTGATAAGTAATTAATTATAGTATATAAAATATTATAATCTTCACAATAAAATATAGTTTGTATAATTGCTAAAAGAAAAAGTAGTGTTAATCTCTTTAAATCAGATAAATTTATTTTACTAGAAGTTATTTTTTTAATTATTGAAAAAATTGTAAAATTTAAAATCAAACTGCATACTATACTAGTTAAAAGCGCAGACACGTTCAATCAACTCCTTCTTTTTATCTCTGGCAACTAAATGAGTGTGATCTTTATTTTTAAAAGTTATTTTATTACTTCTAATTTCATACTTCTCTATTTGATTTAGATTTATAATCATACTTTTATGTACTTTTAGAAATCTTTCATCTAACTTTTTATAAATATCATTTAATGTACCTGGTATTAATTGTTCTCCATTTATTGTTTTAATAATACATCTTTTACTATCTGGTTCTTTCTCGATATAAACTATTTGTCTAAATTCAACTTTGTAATAAGTATGATTATATTCATAACTTAACATTTTATATTTCTTATCATATGCTTTCATTGCGATAAGTAAATCTTCTTTAATCTTTCTATCACAATTATCTAATTTATAGATAAAATCTAATAAATATAATCTACTACTTAATGCTTCATATTTATATTCTGCAAAAGATGTCATAATAATTATTATTGATACCCAATCATCATACTTTTCTCTGATTTTTCTTGCTGCATCTATTCCGGAACCTTGATTTGTTTTTATGTCTAGAAAATAAATTTTAAAACCATTATCTTGTTTTACTATTTTATCAAAATATTTATTATAACTATCGAATTCATAGATTTTATAATCCATATCATAATTCATCATAAAACTAACTATATGTTTCTTTGTATTTTTTCTGATTTCTTTTTCATCTTCACATATTATAAAATTAATCATTACTTACCACCCAACTACAGCTATTTTACCATATTTTTCCAATTTTTAAACATTATTAACAAAAAAGCAACTTATTTTTTAAGTTACTTCTTCTTTTTTTTCTTTTTAAATTTTTGTTTTAACTTTTTTGCTATCTTTGGGCTTTTATCTGAGATTATACTTGTATGAAGTACAAACCATAAAACTATAATAAATATAACAATATATACAATTTTACCTAGTAATGGATCTTTTAGCGTATATAGAATAGATGCCATTGCAAATAAGATGTTCATTCCATAAATTATTAATACTGTTGTTCTTTGTGAAAAATTCATTCCTAATAATTGATGATGGAGATGTTCTTTATCTGCAGAAAATATTGGTTGCCTTTTTAACATTCGCCTGATTATTGCAAATGCTGTATCTAATATTGGAATACCTAGTATTAACAATGGAACAAATAATGATGTTAGTGCAGCTCCTTTAAATTCTAAAAGAGTAATTATTGCGATTATAAATCCCATAAATGTGGCACAGTCTCCGGCAAATATTTTTGCTGGATAAAAATTATGTAATAAGAAACCTAATGTTGAACCTAACATAATAAATGTTAATATCATTACAAGACTTCCAAATCTTGCTTGATAAAAACCTATTATTCCTATTGTTAAATAGAAGATACAGCATACTCCTCCACTTAAACCATCTAAGCCATCTATTAAATTAATTATATTACAACAGGCAACTATAAAAATCATTGTTATTGGATAAGCAAAGATTCCAAAATCAACGGAGAAACCAAATGCCGTTACATTATTTAAGAGAATTCCTCCATAAAAAACTATTACTGCGGCAGCAGCTAATTGTCCTAACATTTTTTGATATGCTCTTATAGGTTTTAAATCATCTACAAGTCCTGTTAATATTACAATAAAACTTCCTATAAGAATAGAATTCATTTGAATACTTTGTTGACCAAATAACATATAACCTAGTAGAAAACTTAAATATATTCCTACTGCTCCTAATTTTGGCATTGCTTTTTTATGAATATGTCTATGTCCTTCATCTGATCTTGGAACATCGACCGCTCCAACATGAATAGCTATTTTTTTCATTATTGGCATTATTATTGCTGAAAATAAGAAAGTTACTAATACTATTTTTAGTGCCTCATACACATCATTTCTCATATCTATTCCTCTTCCTTCTTTTTTAATTATAACAAATTTTTTCAAACAAAAAAAGACTTATCTTAGTCTTCTTCTAATCTACTTGGTGTTTCTAGTAAAACTCCTGTTCCTTCTACTACACATGTAAGTGGTGTATCAGCAATTAACACAGGGACTTCTAACTCTTTGTTTAATAAATCTGTTAATCCTTTTAGCATTGCTCCTCCTCCGGTTAGAACAATTCCTTTATTTACAATATCTGCTGATAATTCTGGAGGTGTTTGTTCTAAAACATTTGTTGCGGCTTTTACAATTTTATAGACACTATCTTTTAGTGCTTCTTCTGTTTCTTCTTGAGTAATAGTTATCATGTGTGGAAGTCCTGTTATTAAATTTCTTCCTTTTACTTCCATTGTTTGTTTTTTATCTGGTTTATAACAACTAGCAAGATTAATTTTAATTTCTTCTGATGTTCTATCCCCAATTAATAATTTATATTTATCTCTAATATATTTAACAATATCCTGATTAAAAACATTACCTGCAACTCTAACCGATGAACTTGTTACGATATCATTTAGTGATAGTATTGCGATATCTGTAGTTCCTCCTCCAATATCTATTACCATGTTAGCACTTGGCTTTGAAATGTCCATTCCTGCACCTATTGCCGCTACTTTTGGTTCTGCTTCAATAAATACACGTCTAGCTCCAGTTCTCTCTGCAGCTTCCTTAATAGCGTTCTTTTCTACTGGAGTGATATTAGATGGACAACATATTAATATTCTAGGTCTTGTTAGGAATGATTTAGCTTTAACTTTTTTAATAAATGCATTTAGCATTATCTCTGTTATTTCAAAATCTGCGATAACTCCATCTTTCATTGGTCTAATTGCTTTTATTTTACCTGGAGTTCTTCCTAACATTTCATTTGCTTCTGTTCCTACAGCAATAACTTTCTTTGTTTCTGTATCAATTGCTACTATACTAGGTTCGTTTAAAACAATACCTTGTCCTTTTATATAAATTAATACATTTGCTGTTCCTAAATCTATTCCAATATCTTTTGATAACATAAATATCACTCCTTTTTCTAATCATTATATATTTTACCATAAAAACGCTATTTTATTGTATTTTTTTTGTATTTTTTTTGAGTTGCTAAGCCTCCAAGGTAATGTCTTGTCCTAATATGCTCTAAAAATATCTCATTTACCTCTAAATAAAGGCTTTTATCTATCATTTTAAGATTCTTTCTCATATCATTATGAATTGTACTTTTACTAATTCCTATTATTTTGGAAAGATCTCTTATTGTCATTTTTGTATTAACAATAATATTAGCTTCTTCTAATACTCTTTTTTTTATATTCTCTCTCGTTATAAAACCTTCTTTCTATTAAAGTATAATTAATAGAAAAAAATTTATGAAAAAAAAGAGCATTTATTTTAAATGCTACTCACTTTTTATTTCTTTATCAATATAAAGATTTGGATCTACTACTTGACCATTTGTATATAATTCAAAATGTAAATGATTTCCCATATCTTTATCTAATTTATTAGTTCCACTTTTTCCAATAATTTGACCTTGAGTAACTGTATCATCTTTTTTCACATTTACTTCACTTAGACTTTGATAAATAGTTATATAGTCATTTCCATGTTTTATTTCAACTATATTTCCTAAAATGTCATCTTGTTTTACGCTTGTTACTGTTCCATCAAGTGACGCAATTACATCAAATGTTTCATTTAGAATATAATCAATTCCTGAATTTTGAATATAGCTATTATCATAATAAGTAATTGAGTTTTCTTGATTCTTACTTTCTGCTTTATAATCATAGAATGTTTTTCCTACTGTTACTTTTTCATTTGTATATGGTTTAATTAATTTCTTTGTTTCATTTATTACTGGCATTTGTTCATCTGTTATAATACTTGAAACATAAGTATAATTTTCTTCCACTACATCTTTTTTCATACTCTTACTTATTAAGAATGCTCCTGTTGCGATTGATGTAAATAAAATTACATATAGACATGGTATTACATATTTTCTTGGTCTTAACTTTCTTTTCATATTTTTCACCTCATTAAAAGTTTGAACCAAAAAAAAAGTTTTATACTTTTTTTAATAAAATTTTAGTGAAGTAAATAAATCCATGAAAAAATTAGTTACTAAATATATTAAAGATATTCCTAGTAAAAAGTAAAATAATCTTGCTTGAACTACTTTATTTTTTTTAAAAATTTTATTTATATTTACTGATTCCATAGACCAGATAACAATTATTGTAGATAAAATATATAATAATGCTTTACCTTTCATGTTGTTCCTCATATAAGTTTATCTTATTTATTCTTTTTTGATGTCTTTCTTCATTTGAAAATGGTGTTTTAATAAATGTATTTATTAAGTCTATAGCATCTTCTAATGAAGTTTGAGCAGAAAACGCAATTACATTTGCATCATTATCATTTCTTGTTGCGACAACATCTTCTTTTGTATTTACTTTTGCACATCTAATACCTTTTACTTTATTACAAGCAATACTTATTCCTATACCAGATCCGCATATAGCAATACCTAAATCTACATCTTTATCTATAATTTTTTTTCCTAATTCAAAAGCATAATCTGGGTAATCAACACTATCTTTTGAAAATGTTCCATAATCAACTAATTCATATTCTTTCATGTTATTAATTATTTCTTTTTTTAAATCATATCCTCTATGATCACTTACAATTCCTATTTTCATTTTTATCACCTATATATAATATAACACAAAAAAGAAGCAATTAAGCTTCTTTTTGTTCAAATCCATATTTTTTATTAAATTTATCTACACGACCTGCACGTGATGTTCCTCTTTGTTTACCTGTATAAAAAGGATGACATTTTGAACAAACTTCTACACTGATTTCATCTTTATTTGATTGTGTTTTAAAAGTTTCTCCACAAGCACAAGTTACTGTACATTCTCTATAATCTGGATGAATATTTTTTTTCATACTCTTCTCTCCTTCCGCCATGACTAATTCAAGTCATAGTAATTAAATGCGTTATTAGTATATCAACTATTTTTTAAATTTTCAAGCTTTTTTGTTATTTTATGGTGATTTCAGACAATATTTCGCGATATATTTGCTTATAACCTAAAATATTTGGATAATTATTATTGGGATTTTCATAATATTTTTGTAAATTTTCATTTATTTCTACATATGTTATGTCATTTTTACTACAATAATCTTTATATTTTTTATTTAATTTATTTAAAAGGCTTCTTTCCACAGTTTCTTGTGGATAAAAGTTATAATAACCTACTAAATAGATATCATATTTATAATATTTTCTTAATTCATTTATTAATCTATCAAAATCAGTTAATGTTTTATTTATTATTTGTCGTTCTTTTGTTACTGTTATACATGACATTAAGCTTTTATTATAGATTAAATCATTTAATCCAATTGAAATAGTAAGTAAATTTGATTCTCTTAATGCTTGTTTTATAGTATCATTTTGATTATCTTTTACATTTATTAAAATATCTTTATATAAATCATTTATTGTCATATCATTATATGAAAAATTATTAAAATAAAGATTTAATTTGTTATGATATTTTAAATAATCTTTTAAGTAATCATTATATCCATAATTGTTTTCTCCATATGAGTTTAGCCCTCTTGCATAGCCATCTCCTAGTGAAATATAAGTAGTATTTTTTTCTTCTACTTTTGAATTATAGATTAAATAAATTATTAGGCAGGTAAGTATTAAAACTATTAATTTTAAATGTTTTTTTATATATTTCATTTTGCCTCCAAAAAAAAGAATAAAGTATATAATATTATATTTCTTTATTCTTGATTTTAGCACCAACACTTGTTAGTTTTTCTACTATTTGTTCATATCCTCTTAAGATATGATCTATATTTGTAATTATTGTTATTCCATCAGCTGTAAGTCCTGCGGCTACCATTGCGGCCCCTGCGCGAAGATCAGTTGCGACAACATTAGTTCCTTTTAATTTAGTAGGTCCTAGAATTGTTGCGGTTTGATTTTTAATTGTTATATCTGCACCTAAATTGTTTAAATAGGCAACATGCATAAATCTATTTTCCCAGATTGTTTCTTCTACTTTGCTTTTTCCTTT
>CAZYZU010000050.1:0-7471 GCA_964652065.1 uncultured Muribaculaceae bacterium | reverse complement strand
ATTAGTTTAAGTATCTAATCTTTTTTCTTGGAATAAATCTTATTTTGTGGTATCATAATACTAGAATAATAGGGAAGGTGTTGGCTATATGTATCCACTTGGAAAGCAATTTGAAGTTGATTATAAAAAAGCTCTATCAGAAGATAAAGCTGTTTATAAAGGTACAAACTATAGAATTACAATTATTACAGAACGTGTAGTTAGACTAGAATATAGTCCAAATGGTAAATTTGTAGATGCACCTACTCAACTTATTAAAAATAGAAATTTAGGTTATCCAGAATTTAGAGTTAATCAAGATGTTAATTATATTGAAATTGTTACAAAATATTTTAAATTATCATACTTTAAAAGACAACCTTTTGTAGGAACTAAAATAGATCCAATGAAAAATCTAAAGATAACTTTAAATTCAAGAGAAAAAGATAGACAAAGAGACTGGTATTATCTTCATCCAGAAGCTAGAAATATGAATGGTAATATGGTTGCAGTAGATGTACCAAGTAATAAAATGCTAAATAAAGGTCTTTATTCCTTAGAAGGATTCGCAAGTATTAATGATACTCCAAATAAAATTCTAAATCCAGATGGAACATATATGGAAAGACCAGAAAATTCGTTAGATATATATGTATTTATGTATGACAATGATTTTAGACAAGCTTTACTTGATTATTATAAATTAACTGGATTCCCAGAATTAATACCAAGATATGCTCTAGGAAATTGGTGGAGTAGAAACATAGACTATACAGAAGAAAAAATAGATGATTTAATAAATCATTTTGAAAAAAAGAGAATACCTTTATCTATAGTTTTACTAGATAATGATTGGCATTATAGAAATGTAGGAGACAAAAAAGCCTTAAAAAGTGGATTTACTTTTAATAAAAGTCTTCTTCCAAATCCAAAAATTGTCTTTGATAAATTACATCAAAAAGGTATAAGAGTAGGATTAAATATTAATCCAACAGAAGGAATCTTTCCACATGAAGCATATTATGCACAAGCTTGTAAGTATTTAAACGTTGAAAACAATAAAATAATATTATTTGATCCACTAAATCCAAAATTAATGGATGTATATTTTAAAGTATTTCTTCATCCATTAGAAGCACTTGGTGTTGATTTCTTTTGGAGTGATTATGTAGGAAATGGTAATTTAACTAATCTTTGGTTTAATAATCATTATATGTATCTTGATTCTGGAAGAACACCAGCTAAAAGAAGTATGATTTTAGCAAGATGCCCAATTTATGCAGCTCATAGATATCCAGTTTTATATGGAGGAAGTAGTGAGATAAGTTGGGATGAATTAATAAAATTACCTCAAAAATATTTAAATGCAGCCAATATTGGTGTTTCTTGGTGGAGTCATGACGTTGGTGGAAATCATGGTGGTATTGAAGAGAGTGAATTATATATTAGATATTTAGAATTAAGTGTTTTCTCTCCAATTTTAAGGTTTCATGCCGCAAGAGGACCATATTATAAAAAAGAACCATGGTTATGGGATCCAAAAACGCAAAGTATTGCGGCAGATTATCTAAGATTAAGACATAGACTAATACCTTATTTATATACAGAAGCATATAATTATACAAAATCAGGAACACCACTTATTCAGCCCTTTTATTATAATTATATGTGGACATATGATGATGATTTATATAAAAACCAATACTATTTTGGTTCACAATTACTTGTTTGTCCAATTCTTACAAAAAAAGATAACGTCATGAATAGAACTGTACATAGATTCTTTATTCCAGAAGGAGTTTGGTATGATTTTACAACAGGTAATAAATTCCCAGGTAATAAAAAATATGTATCATTTTATAGAGAAGAAGATTATCCAGTCTTTGCTCATGCAGGTAGTATAATACCATTATCAAACAGAAGTGATTATAATAATACAGGAATTCCTACTGACATGGAAATTCATATTTTCCCCGGTGTATCTAATACATATAATTTATATGATGATGATGGTGTAACATCCCTTTATAAAGATGGATATTATTTAAAAACATCAATAGATTACAATTATTTAAAAAACAATTATACAGTTATATTTAGATCAATTGATGGTAAAAGTGGAATTGTTCCACCTAAAAGAAATTATAAGGTAGTATTTAGAAATACAAAACAAGCAGAGAATGTAACAGCTTTCTTCAACAATGAACCATATCCTGTTAAATCATCAGTAGATGGAAATGACTTTATTGTAGAAGTTAAAAATGTTAAAACTATTGGACAATTAACAATTAACTGTAAGGGAAAAGATATTGAAATAGATGCAGTTCGTGTTATAAATGATGATGTAAAAAGTATTTTGCTAGATCTAAAAATAAATACATATTTAAAAGAGGATATAGCAAAGGTTATGTTTAGTGATTTAACTGTAAGTAAAAAAAGAATTGCTATAAGGAAATTAAGAAAAAATGGTTTATCAAGAGAATATATGAATTTATTCTTAAAATTACTTGAATATATTAGTGAATTTTAGTATACTAAAAACAATTATTTAAATATTGGTAGTAGTATTAGTAATAATTTCTATTAAAGAAAGTTTACGTATGATGTGAGTAAATATAGAAATATTATGAACTTGATTACCTCTAAGTATTTCGTGTAAGAACGTTATATCTATTAAGTGCATAGTAAATACTATGAATTAAGGTGGTACCGCGATAATTCGTCCTTATAATTAAATTTATAAGGACTTTTTTATTTAAGGAGGAAATATGAAACAAGCTATATTATTTATAATGACATTTATATTTGTATTCGTTATTTATAGATTCATTTTATTAGGTAAGAAAAAAAAGAAAGCAAAAAAACCAATGGAAGTAAGTTATTTAATTAATAAATATAAATTAGATTTAAAAAAAGTTAAATATGATAGTTTATTAACAACAGTAGCGTTAGTAAGTTCAATAGATATATCAGTTGTAGTAACTTTAGTATTACTAATTGATAATTATCTACTGCAAATTGTTGGGGCTCTAGTTTTAGTAATACCAATAATTTTAATAAGTTATAGTTTTGTAGGTAAATATTACATCAAGAAAGGAATGATTAAAGATGAGTAATTATACAAGTATAGAAAAAAAATGGCAAAAGTATTGGGAAGATGAAAAAGTTTTTCAAGCAAGTAATAAAAGTGATAAACCTAAATTTTATTATCTAGTAGAATTTCCATATCCATCAGGAGCAGGACTTCACGTTGGACACGTTAGAAGTTATACAGCCCTAGATGCATTAGCTCGTAAAAAAAGAATGAATGGATATAATGTATTATTTCCAATGGGATGGGATGCCTTTGGTGCCCCAGCAGAACAATACGCTATAAAAAATCATATTCATCCAAGTGAAGCAGTAAAGAAAAACATTAAGACATTTAAAGGACAAATTAAATCAATTGGTCTTTCTGTAGATTGGTCAAGAGAGTTTGCAACAACAGATCCAGAATATTATAAATGGACTCAATGGCAATTTTTAAAATTCTTTGAACATGGTATGGCTTATAAAGATAAGAAAAATATTAACTGGTGTCCTAATTGTAAAATGGGATTATCAAATGAAGATTCATCAGGTGGAGTTTGTGAAAGATGTGGACATACTGTAGAACAAAGAGAAAAAGAACAATGGATGCTTAAGATGAGTGACTATGCTGAAGATTTAATTACTGGACTTGATGATACCCATTTCCAAGAACGAATCAAAACAGCACAAGTAAATTGGATAGGAAAATCAACTGGTGCAGAAGTAGATTTCAAAATAAAAGAAACAGAAGAAAAGCTTACTGTATACACTACTAGAGCAGATACATTATATGGTGTAACATTCATGGTTGTTGCGCCTGAACATCCAATTATAGATAAAAATAAAGATATCATAAGTAATATGTCTGATATTATAGACTATAGAAATAAAGCTAAAAATAAAACAGAATTTGAAAGAACTCAAGTTAACAAAGATAAAACAGGAGTATGTATCGCAGGTCTTACTGGAATAAATCCTATTACAAATAAGGAAATTCCAATCTATATTTCAGATTATGTTATGATGAATTATGGTACAGGAGCAATTATGGCCGTACCTGCACATGATGAAAGAGATTATGAATTTGCTAAAAAATTTGGAATTGATATCGTTGAAGTAATAAAAGGAGGAGACATTTCAAAAGAAGCATATACTGGCGATGGAGAAATGATTAACTCTGGTGTACTTAATGGTTTAACAGATAAAAAATCTTCTATTAAAAAAATGATTGAATATTTAGAAGAAAATAAACTAGGACATGAAAAAACAAATTATAAGTTACAAGATTGGATTTTCTCACGTCAAAGATTCTGGGGAGAACCAATTCCACTAATTCATTGTGAAGACTGTGGATGGGTACCAGTGCCTGAAAAAGATTTACCAGTACTTCTTCCATCGGTTACTAACTATGAACCAACTGATGATGGAGAAAGCCCTCTAGCGGCTATTACAAATTGGGTTAATACAACTTGTCCACATTGTGGTAAAAAAGCTAAGAGAGAAACTGATACAATGCCAAACTGGGCAGGATCTTCTTGGTACTGGCTAAGATATATGGATCCACATAATGATAAAGCTTTCGCATCACCTGAAGCATTAAAATATTGGGGTAAATTAGATTTCTATAATGGTGGTATGGAACATGCTACACGTCATTTACTTTATGCCAGATTTTGGAATCAATTCTTATATAATATAGGATTAGTTCCTAATAAAGAACCATTTGAAACAAGAGTAAGTCATGGAATGATTCTAGGTGAAGGTGGCGTAAAAATGTCAAAATCACTTGGAAATGTAGTTAATCCAGATGATATGATTTCGTCATATGGAGCAGATGCTCTTAGATGTTATGAAATGTTTATTGGAGATTATGAAAAAGAAGTTGCTTGGAGTGAACAAGGACTAAATGGTTGTAAAAGATTTATTGATCGTGTAGTTCGTATTGGAGAAAAAGTAAATGAAGAAAAAGGTTATTCAAAAGAATTAGAAAGTATTATTCATAAAACAATAAAAAAAGTTACAGAAGATATAGATAATATGAAATATAATACTGCTGTTTCTGCATTAATGATTTTATTAAATGAATTTGAAAGTAAAAAAGAAATATCAAAAGATGATTATAGAACTTTCTTAATTTTATTTAATCCAATAGCTCCTCATATAACAGAAGAATTAAATGAAGAGTATAAGCTTGGAGAAGTAATTTGCAAAAGTAATTGGCCAACATATGATGAAGTAAAAACAATTGATCAAGAAAGAGAAATTGCTGTTCAAGTAAACGGTAAAGTACGCGCAACTATAAAAATAAATATTAATGATGAAGAAGATACTATTAAAGAAAAAGCTCTTGCTGAAGATAATGTTAAAAATCATACAGAAGGAAAAGAAATAATAAAAGTTATAGTTATTAAAGGTAAAATAGTAAATATAGTTGCTAAATAATTATCAACAGAAAATGTGGAAAGAAATTTCTACATTTTTTCTTTTTCAACAATTTTTGTGGATAAAAGAAGATATCATATATTTAGGTGATATTATGAAAATAAAAATGTTTGATGAAGAAGATGAAAAAGATTTAGAAAATAGTGTTAATTCCTTTCTAGAAGAAACTGATAAAGAAATAATGGATATTAAATATCAAGTAAGTTGTTCAATATTTGGAGAAGAACAAATATTTTGTTTTTCAGCTATGGTAATTTATTATTAAATATTTAAAAATACTTCTATTTATGATATGATATATTAATATGATTGGAAGTGTCTTATGAAAAAGAAAAGAGCAAAAAATGATATTATGAAAAAGAACAATTTTGTTCAAGGTGCTTTTATTGCAACTCTTGGAATTGTTATTACTAAAATATTAGGAATATTATATGTAATACCTTTTTACGCTATTATTGGTGAAAAAGGTGGAGCTTTATATGGATATGCTTATACTTTATATTTAGTATTTATGGCAATATCATCAGCAGGTATTCCCTTAGCTATTAGTAAGATTATTAGTGAATATCAAACACTAGGATATTATGATGCCAAACAACGAGCATTTAAAATGGGAAAACAAATAGCAATTACTTTAGGAATAGTATGTTTTATTATATTATTTGTCTTTGCTCCACAACTTGCTAACGCTATATTAGGAGATTTAAAAGGAGGAAATACAATAGCTGATGTTACTTATGTTATTAGAGTAATATCAACAGCAATTATAATTGTTCCAGTATTAAGTATTTATAGAGGGTATTTTGAAGGACATAAATTTATTACACCAACAGCTATTTCTCAAGTATTTGAACAAGTAATGAGAGTTTTAGTTATTGTAATTGGAAGTTTCTTAATGTTAAAAGTATTCCATTTATCACTTACTTCTGCAGTAGGGGTAGCCGTTTTTGGAGCGACAGTAGGATCTCTTGCATCATACTTCTATTTAATAGAAAAAAGACATAAGAATAAAAAGAAATTTGATGAAAAAGAATTAAAAGTAAAAGAACCAAAGATTACAAATAAACAAATATTTAAAAAGATTGTTATCTATGCATTCCCATTAATAATGATTGATATCTTTAAATCACTTTATAGTATGGTTGATACAGTAACAGTAGTAAAAGCATTAGGTTCAATTTATGGAACTAAGACAGCTGAAAGTATAATGAGTATCCTATCAACTTGGGGTGCAAAATTTAATATGATTATAATTTCAATTGCAACAGGAATGATAGTAAGTCTTACACCAAACTTAACAGCTTCTGCTGTAGTCGGAAATACTAAAGATGTTCACCATAAAATAAATCAAAGTTTCCAAATGCTTTCTTTTATGATTATTCCAATGACAGTAGGATTAAGCTTTTTAGCAAAACCTGTCTATAGTATATTTTATGGAGCAAGTACTTATGGACCATCAGTCTTAACATTCTATGTATTTGTTGCTTTAATTACAGCACTATTTACAACTGCTATCACAATAACACAAGTATTAAAATATTATAAAGTTGTATTCATATCACTAGCATCAGGACTATTATTAAAAGCTCTAGTAAATGTTAGTCTAATAAATCAACTAAATAATTTAGGATTACCAGCATATTATGGATCGATACTAGCATCAATATTAGGATATGGATTATCACTAGTAATATGTTTGGTTGCACTTCATAAGAAATGTGGAGTTAATTATGAAAAGACAGCCAAGCAATTAGTTAATACATTGTGTGGTACTGTCTTAATGGTAGTTGCACTATTAATTGTAAAACTTATTGTACCAATATCTTCACCATCAAGATTTTTAAATCTACCAATAATTATTGTTTATGCAGTAATAGGTATGGCGGTATATTTTATGTATATGTATAAAACTAAATCAATTGATGAAGTATTTGGAGAAGGATTCTTAAAAAAATTTAAAAAGAAAAAATAAACTATTAAT
>CAZYZU010000049.1:0-7504 GCA_964652065.1 uncultured Muribaculaceae bacterium | reverse complement strand
AATTAATGAATCTTTTTTTCTTTCTAATTATTTAGTAATTCCAACATATTTAGAATCTCCTAATCCTAATATTAAAATAAATATTGGATATAAGAAAAATAATCCGATTGCAAAACCTGTACCTTTTCCATAAGCTTTAGCAAGTCTTGAACATACAACAATTGAAAGCACTAACATTACTACAAAATTAACAATTGGTATTAACATTAGTAATATTAACCATGGGCTTATATTAACTATTTGAAATAATACAACTATGTTATAAATTGGAATAATTGATGCCCACCCTGGTTTACCAGCTTTTTTAAATAACTTCCACAAAGCAACAATACTTAAAACAGAAACAATAAAACCAACAAATGAATAATTAGCCAAAATATTTCTTAACTCACTTACATTATAAGTATCCATAACATTATAATTCATTTAACTCACTCCTCCTTTAATATAATAATACTATAAATTAGAAAAAAAACAAGTTAAATTTCATCATCATCAAGTGCATCAATTTCAACTTGTTTAGCATCGTGTAGTTTTTTCCAACCAGAAGATACAATTCCTGGCTCTAATACAATTCTATTTATTAACTCTTCCATTAATATATTTTTATCTGATTGTATTCTAAAAGTAGCATTAATACGTACTTTATCATCTTCTAAATCTAGATTTTCCATATTAGTTAAAATCATATAATCATTATTAATATTTTGACTAATTATTGTTCTCACAACTACTTCTTTATCATCATTACAAATTACTTTTAAACGATAATTATCATATGTTGTTTTTACATTTACTTTATTAAGTTTATGAGTAACACTTCTTAATATTATATTAGCAAATAAAATAAAAATTGCGCCAATAGATGCTTCTATTATAAGACCCGCTGCACAAAGTGTTCCAATTGAAGCATTACACCAAAGTGTTGCTGCTGTATTAAGGCCTTTTATATTTGCCTTATCTTTTAATATAACTCCAGCTCCTAAAAAACCTATTCCAGAAACAACTTGAGCAGCAATTCTAGATATATCATTAGCGTTAGTTTGAATCGAAAAACTTACAAATAAAAAAGCCCCAATACTAACCAAAACATTTGTCCTAAGTCCTATTGCTCTTCTTCTCCATTGTCTTTCTAAACCAATACAAAAACTAAGCACAAAACTCATTAAAATTCTTAATAAAAATTCTTGATACGTCATGTTATTCCTCCTTAGACAGTAGTCCGATTGTACCATATATAATATGTTAAGTCAAAAAAAAACTATTATAAAATAGCTTTATTTATATAAACCATATGCAAGTTTCCAAGCAATTATTCTTTTTACGGCAATATTAATTGTATCCTCACTAATTTTATTATTATTAACATTTTCTAAAACTTCATCATACATATCAACAAAATCAGTTGTTATAATCATATCATTTCCTGCATTAATTGCTAGTGTTGCAGAGTCACCCTCTTCTGCATAACTTTTAACAGCATCCATTGCTAAATCATCAGTCATAATTATACCACTAAATCCTAAATCATTTCTTAATATTTGATGAACATTTTTACTAAGCGATGCTGGATATTTATCATCCATACAATTAACAATATTATGAGATACAAGTATGGTTGGAACATTTTCTTCTATTCCAGCAATAAATGGTAAGAAATCATTTTCCTTAAAAGAATCTATACTCCTATTATCGATAGCAATACCCGTGTGTGTATCAACATTATTACCATATCCAGGAAAATGCTTTAGTGTTGAAGAAATCCCCTTAGAAGAAGCATAAATGACCATATTTTTAACATAATCAGCTGTTTCTTTTGCACCTTTTCCAAAACTTCTTTCATATATAAAATCACCAGGATCAGTAGAAATATCTGCAACTGGAGCCAAATTCATATTAATTCCTAAACTCAGTAATAAATCATTCTTTTCATTTTCGGTGGTTTCTAATAAATCATAACCCCCTTCATTATATATATCTTGTGGAGATTTAAATTTTTCATTTCTAAAGTTAGCAAATCTACTAACCCTTGTAACAGTTCCACCTTCTTCATCTACTCCTAAAATAAGTGGAATCTTACTTTCAGATTGATTTTTACTTAATTTTTCAGTTATTGAATTTTTATCTTCATTTTGAAAATCTCTAGCAAAGAGAATATATCCTCCAGGAAAATAATTAACAATTTCACTATCAACATTTTCATTATATCTAACTAAAAATAATTGTCCTATCTTTTCTTCAAGAGTCATAACTTTCATTATTTTAGAAGCTTTCTTGTAATAATTTCCAAATAATTCACTAGAATCACTATCATCTTGTTTTATAACATTTATTGAATCATTAATTGCTTTTACTTTCTTAGTATTACTCTTATAAAAAGAATAACTTACATACCCTATAATTATAACTATTAAAATTATTAACAAAATTTTAAATTTTTTTCTCATATACATCACCCTATTTATTTTTATTTTATCACAAAAAAAAAAAAGTACTAAATTAATGTACTCTCTTTAAAATCTTTTCTTTATCATTTTGATAATCTAGTGGATTATTTCCTTTTATGTCACCAATTATATTTTGTATTTCTCTTCTATTAGCTTCAATTTTAGCTAATAAATCATTTTCTCCTACATATTTTACATTACCTTCATCATCAATAGATGGAAATGCATCAATAACATCAGAAACGTTACTAGAATTTGTATCTGAAAATTCATAAATTATATTAATTCTTGGATTATCAAAATCAACACTTTTATCTACATTAATAATTCCTGCAGCATCAAACAATGATACTAACATTTCTAATCTTTGTTGATAATCTGTCCAAGATTGATTATTTTTATCATATTGTAAATCCATATAATCAACATCATCCAATTTATTTATTCCTAATATATTAGCAATACCTATTAATTTTTCTTTATTGTTTTCTATCTTTTCTCTTGAAAAAACATAATCATTGATTTTTGCCTCACCTAAGACATTTACATCATTATACTCTTTTTTATATGATCTATTTTGTTCAGCTAAACAATCACTAAAAATATCCCAAACTTCTTGATTTAAATTTTTCATAATATCTCCCCTTATTGAGCGCTATTATACCACAAAACACAAAAAAAGACAAGAATTACTCATCCTCATCTTCTTCTTCACCATTTAAAAGCTCTACTAAACTAAGTTTTATATCTTGATGCATAAATGTAAGTGTAGCTTCAGTTTGATAATCTTTAGCAACAGTTTTATCTTTATATGTCCAACTAACCTTTACTTGATAAGCATCACTATCAGTTTCATCGTTATAAGTAAATTCAGTTTTTTCAGCACTTTCAACTGTTATTTTATCAACTTCAGGTAATTTTTGCTTTCTTTGTCCATAAATATTACTTTCAACATATTTATATAGCGTATCCTCAGCATTATCTAAGAAATTAGCTTCTGCATCAATATGAACAAATTCAACACCACCAACATCAGTTTTAGCAACATGATCTTTTAATGAATAAAAATCAACTATAAACATCTTACTAATTGTTTTTGCATATTTCTTTTCATCAACTTTATCTGCAGTTAAAACAGTATTCAATTCTTGAAATAATTTTTTATATGCAGCACTTTTATTACTCTTTAAAGAATAACCATATTTAGGTATTTTAGATACAACTTTATTTTCTTTAACAGCTGTTTTATTAAAGAATAAGAAATAACTTCCTCCTCCTATTAATAAAACTGCAATTAAAACAAGTATTACAATTAATTTCTTTTTTGGTTTTCTTCTTTTTACTTTTTTAGTAGCCATAATTAACTCCCCTCTTTATTACTTAAAACAGATTCTTCTTCTTGTTGTTTTTTCAATAAATCAAACACAATCATATTATTTGAAACATTTAATAATTTAGTTGCGTATTCATTATTCTTTTTAATATCATCTTCACTAACAGCGTCATTAGTTATTGAATAATATTCACCTTTTTGACTATTATAATAAACTTTATTAGTAACCCAATTTCCTGTAGGGAAAACTACTATATTATCAGATTTAATATCGAAAATATCATGTCCTAATTGATATTTATTATAGAATCCAAACATATTACCTAAAGTAGGCATTACATCATACATTCCCATTACATCGGTATATTCCTTATTTAAGTCAGTTCCTGCCATATCTTTAGTCCAAATAATAAATGGAACTTTACGGCCTAATTCATATTGATATGAATCATACTCTTTGTAATTAGGATCATCTTTATCTAGTTTTTCATTTGTAGCCTTATCATAATTGTACATATAATCATATTCACTACGAGAAAGTCTAGCATCATGATCTCCATAAATAACTACTACTGTATTATCAAGTAATCCATTAGTATCAAGTTCTGTAAATAATTCTCCCAATGCTTGATCTGCGTAATGAGCTGATTTAAAATAATTACCAAGTTTAGTATCTTCCATATATGGATAAGTAACTTCCTCAGTTGTACCATCATCTTTTGTAACTGTCTCTTTCATAGATAAATCATATTCTCCATATTTTTCTACATCGGAGAATGGCGTATGATTAGATAACATTATGAATAACCCATACCATTTATCATTTTTAGAAGCAACATTTTGCATTTTTGGCATTGATTGCTTAAAGAAATCTTTATCACTAAGACCAAGTCCAACAGTATTATCTTTAGTAACATTATAATTCTCTTTACTAAAGAACTTATCATAACCTAGACTATTATACATAGAACGCCTATTCCAAAAATCAGCATTATTAGCATGCATTGCAAAAGTGTAATAACCTTTATCCTTCATCATACTAGGAATAGCATTAAAAGTTCTATCAAAATATGAAACAAATGCTGTACCACTTTGTGTAGGCATTAAACTAGTCGTAAAAGTAAGTTCTGAATCACTACTAGTACCAACACTTACTTGTGAATAAAAGTTTGAAAAATACATTCCTTCACTAGAAATCTTCTTTAAATTAGGAACAACATCTACCCCATTAAAACTTGTATTAAATAAATTAGTCTGCATACTTTCAGCATGAATAACTAATACATTCTTACCTTCAAATATATTTGTATATTTATTATTTTCTTCTTTTTTAGTATCTTTAAAATAATCATTAAAATCTTTCATAGCCTTATCATATCCAAATAAAGAATTAATCTTAGGTTGAACAGATGTAACTACATCATTAAACTGATAAATATAAATACCAAATCTCATAACAATATATTCTCTATTCCATTGTTTAGCAAAACGACTAATATCTAAAGATGATAGTGTTACGATAAATAAAATAGCTAAAGAAGAACCAGCGATTAAAGTTTTAATAGTTCTTTTCTTTCTTTCAGATTTAACTTCTATTTTTTTATAATATTTCTTTTTCTTTAATTTATAATGAATAACAATTAATGAAATTGGACCAACTAAATAAATCAAATCTTTTAATTGTAATACATTTTGTACAACAGCATCACCAACAGATGTAATATATTGAGTAAGTGATAACATAGATACTGATGCAAAAGATGTATAGAATGTATAATAAATTGAATTAATCATACATATACCAGAAAATAAAATATCAAAAACTAAATAATATGTAAATCTATTCTTAGGTTTTAATAAATAACCAAATGATCCAACTATAACTAAAATGGCTAAATCTGCTAAAATTGGTTTAAATGCTAAATAATTTTCTAAAGTATGCATTGTAAAAAATCTAAGTATAGTCGAATTAAAAAGACATGATAAAACAAAAGTAATAAACAAAACATTATTTTGCATATACTTTTTAATTAAATGTTCAGTTCTAATTCTTTTTATATTTTTAAATAATTTATCTTTTAATTTAATTATTTTTCTTTTCATATCTAACCTCGCTTATTTTATTATAACACTCATAATTATAAAATTCAAACATTATGATTAAGTTCTAAAATACAAAAAAATGACTTAATTTTTCAAAGTCATTTGCATTGTTTCATAATCATCTCTTTGTGTATTTGTAGCATTAAATGCCATACCAAGTACAAAGATATATGATAATATATATACCCACATAAGTAAGAATAAAATATCAGAAATACTTCCATAGAAAATGTTGTAATTAGAAAAACTACCTGCATATACTGCATAAAGTTTAGTAGCCAAAATCCAACCTATTGTTGTAAAAACAGATCCAGTAAAAGTAGTTTTAGGCTTAATTTCTCTATCAGGGGCTAAAGTATATAAAAGTTTTATATTATAAAAAACTAATATTATTGAAATTGGATATTGTAATATTTTATATATATTATAAGCAATACTAACACCAGTTGGATTATTTATATTAGAAGTTACAATATTAAATATAGTATCACCAAATACTGGAACAATAAGTAAGAATAATAATAGTAATACTAATATAAATGTCATACCTATCGCCTTTAATCTTCTTCTTATTATACCATTATCTTCTACTTTATAAATTTCATTAGAAGTTATAATCATAGAATGAGCCCCATTTGAAGCCAGAATAAAAGCTGAAATAAAGAAAATAGCAATATTAAATGTTATACCTTTTCCAGAAACAAATGTAATAATATTCTCGGTTAATTCAAAAGGCATAATAGATTCTAATATTTGTTCAACTTTATCAGCAGATACTGAAAAATATCCAGCAATTGTTCCAACTAAAGCAATTAATGGAATAAGTGAAACTACAAAGAAAAAAGCGAGTTGTCCAGGAAGGACTCTCATTTCTGGTTTAGCTATATATTTTATAACTCTCTTAAAAGCCTTCCTAACACGCTTCATATTTACTTCACCCTTTTATTTAAAATCTTCTTTATTACTTATCATTTCAAGTGTTGCTTCATTTATTGCATCATCTAGAGTTTTAATAGAATCAACTATCATACTAAATCCTACACCAGCTCCGAATTCATGTGGTAAATTCTTAAGTTCTTTTGATAATTTTTTAGTATATGTTTCAACTTGTTTTTCACTATAACCAACTAAATATACCAAAAACTCATTACCATCAGTTCTAATAATCTCACTGTTTTCTAATTGTGTATTAACTAAAATACCTGCAGCTTCAACTATTAGTTGATCTCCCTCTTCATGACCATAATTATCATTAACATATTTAACATTATTTAAATCAATCATAACAATAGCTTGTGGGAATACTTTAGACTCTTCCCATTCAGACATTTTAGCATTCAAATAATTACGATTCTTTAAAGAAGTTAATAAATCAGTATATTTATGTCTATCAGTAATTTTAACTTTTTTCTTTTCTTTTTTCTTTCTAAATCTAACCACTAATATACAAATTATTATTAGAGGAATAAATATTATTAATAAAATAATACCATAAACAGTTTCAAAACTATTACCATCTAAGAAAGATTCATTTAAACTTTCAATTCCACTATTTCTATAATTGTAATAAGAATTAGTATTAATAGTATAATTAACTAAATTATAAAAAGCTTTATTATTA
>CAZYZU010000048.1:0-8463 GCA_964652065.1 uncultured Muribaculaceae bacterium | reverse complement strand
TACTTATTTCAGTTTTCTACATTAAAACGGAATTCCAAATAAAAATTAGCGAATAGAGAAAAAAATTCTATTTTTTTATTGCACTATTAAAAAAAATATGCTATTATTAATTTGCCTATATATAATGATTAAATTATTATAATTGAAAAATTTTTAAACATTGACTTATATATTTATATATATGCATTTTACAAAATGAAAAAGGGTGCTATCTATGAAGAAAATTACACAAAAGGATTAATTATTGATATTATGATTTGTATATGCTCATTAGTAGGATTAGTTTTAAACTTTAATTTGTTTAAAAACCTTACTGGAGTATTGTATTATACAATATTTAGTAATTTATTATGTTTTGTTCATATTTTTACACCTTTATTAGTATTAGCAGATTGCATAATAAATGGTAAAAATAAGATGTTAAAATATTCTTATATAATAAATTGGACAATTGTAATTTTATTATATGGGATACTGATAATAGTTTATCAAAATTTAGGTGGAATGTTTTTAAATAATTCAAAGTTCCCATACTTTAATTTTGATTATGAACAATTTGGATTACTTGGTTGTATTTGCATAAATGTCATAATTATAGTAGTGTATGATTTAATTAGTTTTATTACTATATTTATAAATAGAAATATTATTCGCAATAATGGAGGTTGTTGGAAATGAAAGAATATGAGAATACTAACTTAAAAATATATGATTATATGAAAAAGGATAATGATAAATCTAATCGTGAAGATAATGCATTAACTTACTTTGCACGACAAATTGTATATAATGAATTTTTAGATGCAATTGAGAAACTAGCAGTATCATTTAAAATGTTGGGTGTCGAAAAAGGTGATTATGTTCCTATATGTTTGCCGAATGTTCCACAAGGTGTAATATCTTTTTATGCTTTAAATAAAATTGGGGCTATTCCAAATATGATTCCAGTTTTAGCAAGTGAAGAAGAGTTTAAGCACTATTTGTCTGAGGTTCCTGCAAAGAACTTTATTATGTTTAGAGATTTTTATTCCAAAGTAAAAGATGTAATACCTAAGACTTCTATAGAAAGAACAATTATTACATCCCCATCAACTTATATACCAACAGATGCATTAAAACAAATGGCAAGTATTAAAAATATTGCACAATCTTGTTATTTTGATGCCCAAACTAAATTCTCATTCAGAAATAAATTAATGTCTTGGGATAAAGTAATGAATTTATCAAATGGGGAACAATTTGTGCCAACAGAAAGTTTTTCACTTACGGACACAGCTTTATTATCACATACTGGAGGTACAACAGGAGTACCAAAATCTGCAGAATTTACAAATGAAAACTTTAATGCTATGGTAGAACAATATCGTGTATTAACAAATTTGTTTGAAAGAGGAGATAAAATATTAACTGTTCTTCCAATGTTTATTAATTATGGCTTATGTAATAATATTCACATGCCTTTAAGTTTTGGTATTGAAACAATTATTGTTCCAACATTTGACCCAAAAGAGGCTTTTGATTTATTTACGAAGTATAAACCAAATCATTTCATGTGTGTTGCTCATTATTTTGAATATATGATGAATGATAAACAATTTAATGATATGGATTTATCTTTCTTAAAAACTGTAACATACGGTGGAGCACCATTAAGTCCTGATTCAAAAAAACAATTTGATGCTTTTTTAGAGAACCATGGTGCAAGAGGTGTTAAAATATTAAATGGTTATGGAATGACAGAAAGTACATCAAGTATTGCTTATGAACAAAGAGTAAATGATAGTGATGATTATAAATTATTTGAACTACCATATTCTAATATAAAAATTGTAGATCCTAAAACAAAAAAAGAGGTTCAAACTGGTGAAGTTGGAGAATTATGTGCTGAAGGACCAATAATTTTTAAGGGATATTTAAATAATGAAGAAGAAACAAATAATGTTTTAAAGGTCCATGAGGATGGAAAAAAATGGTTGCATTCTGGTGATTTAGCTGTAATGAATGATGATAGAACAATAGATATAGTTGGAAGGTTAAAAAGAATTTATCCAACTATGGATACAACAAATGGAAATGTGGCAAAAATATTTCCGGATAATATAGAAAATGTTATAAAAACATGTGAATGTGTAAAAGAATGTGCAATTGATTGTAAGCCTAGTAAAGATAGAGTTAATGTTCCTTTTGCATTTGTTACATTAAATGAAGGTTATATACAAGAAGAAGCAATAGAAATGATTAAGGCTAAATGTCTTGAATTAAATACTTATTCAAGACCATATAGTTTTATTTTCTTAAAAGAATTAATAAAAACAGCAGGTGGAAAAGTAAATCATAAAGAGTTAGTTGATTTAATACCAGAAAATTATTCAGATATAATAGAAGAAATTAATTATTCTGGAAGTAATAGAAAGATAAGATAATATGAATGGTAGTTTTTTTGCACAACTTTTTAGTATTATTTATATTATAGCTTTAGCAATTATATTTTTTTCAAAAGAAAAAATTGATTCTATTGAAAATAAACTATTTAAGGTAATAATGACTGCTAATCTAATTGGATTAATTATCGAGATAGTATGTTTTCTCTTAGGATATCTTAATGTAGAAAATATTTTTCTATGTAAAATAATGGTTAAATTATATTTGATTTATTTAGTAACATTTGTAATGATATTTACCATATATTTATTATATATATCCTCAAAAAATAAAATACTAAAGCAAAGTTATAGTATCATTAATATTGTTTATTATATTTTTAGTGTTATTTTACTTATTTCTTTACCGATTAACTTAGTGAATGAAAATAATTCGATTTATGCAGAGGGATTAGCTACAAATGCATCTTATGCATTGATTGGTGTTTATATTATTGTTTGGTATGGAATTTTGATTAAAAATTTCAAAACATTAAAAGATAAAAAATATTTACCTTTATATTCATTTTTATTAATAGGTACTATTGTAACTTTAGTTCAAAAAATGCATCCTGAATTATTGTTAATGACTTCAATGGAATCATTTATAGTGTTTTTGATGTATCATACAATTGAAAACCCAGATTTAAAGATGCTAAGAATTGCCGAATTGGCTAAAACCCAAGCAGAAAGAAGTAATAGAGCTAAAACAGATTTCTTATCAAGTATGTCTCATGAAATTAGAACTCCATTAAATGCAATAGTTGGTTTTAGCGAATGTATAAAATCAACAGATGATATAGAAGAAGCTCATAATAATGCTGATGATGTTATAAAAGCAAGTCATACATTACTTGAAATAGTTAATGGTATTTTAGATATTTCAAAAATTGAGGCAGGTAAATTAGAAATTGTAAATTCTGATTATAATTCAAAAGAATTATTTAAAGATGTCGCTAAACTTGTAAAACCAAGAATGGAAGAAAAAGCACTTGATTTTCAAATATCAATTGCGAGTGATATTCCAGATACATTATACGGAGATAATGCCAATGTTCAAAAAGTTATAACTAATGTTTTAGGTAATGCCGCTAAATATACAGAAAAAGGTTATGTTAAATACGATGTAAGATGTATTAATAATAAAAATATTTGTAGATTAGTAATTTCAATTGAAGACTCTGGTCGTGGTATAAAAAAAGAAAATATAGATAAATTATTTACAAAATTCCAAAGATTAGATGAAGATAGAAATACAACTATAGAAGGAACCGGTCTAGGACTAGCCATAACAAAACAATTAGTAGAACTAATGGGTGGAAAAATAATAGTTCAAAGTGTTTATGGAAGTGGTTCTAAATTTACTATAATTATTGATCAAAGAATAGAAAAAGTTATAGTTGAGGCAAAAAAGAAAGAAGATTTAAATATAAATATAGATTTGACTAATAAGAAAATATTAATAGTAGATGATAATCCACTAAATCTTAAAGTAGCATCAAAAATATTATCTGGTTATAACCCAATTATAGAGGTAGTTGATAATGGTTTTAGTTGTGTAGAAAAAATTAATAATGGTGAAAAATATGATTTAATTTTATTAGATGATATGATGCCTAAAAAAAGTGGTGTTGAAACACTTAATGAATTAAAACAAATAAAAGGTTTTAATACTGTAACAATAGCACTAACAGCCAATGCTATAACTGGTATGAGAGAAAAATATTTAGACGCAGGTTTTGATGAATATCTAGCAAAACCAATAAATAGAAATGAATTAAAACGCTTATTAATTAAATATTTAGTTAATAATGATAGAAGTATTAATTTTGGAGAGCTTCCTCATGAAATATATGAAATTGGAAGTACTGCAGAAATCCCTATAACAGGTAAAATAGAAGAAACTAGCAAAATACCAGAAGAAGAAACAAAAATAAAAGAAGATACATCTTCTCTTGAATATTTAAAAAGTAATAATATAGATGTAGAAAAAGCTTTAGAATTACTAGGCGATGTAGAGATGTATAATAGTACTATTAAGGAATTTATTTCTGGAGTAGATGAAAAAGTAAATAAACTATCCTCATATAAAAATGAAAATAATATGAAAGATTATGCTATAGAAGTACATTCTCTAAAAAGTGATTCTAAATATTTAGGATTTAATACACTTGCAGAAATTGCATATGATCAAGAATTAAAAAGTAAAGAAAATGATTCTGATTATATTTCTAAAAACTATGATAAATTAATAACAGAATTAAAGAAAAATTTAGAAATAGTAAAAAAATATTTAAAATAATTTATTTAGTATTTATAATATAAATAGTTATACTAAGAATAGTAGCAAATAAACTTAAAAGTACATAAGGATTCAAATACTTAGTACTTTTTTCGTCTAAGGAATTAGTTTCTTCATAAAGAAATAATGATGATACAAAAGTTCCTAAACAAGAAATAAAACCAAGAAAAGCATTAAAAAGACCAAAGAAAACTAACATAAATGATTGATTAAAAATATAATTAATTAAAAGAATCCTTTTATAAGACATTGGAATGTTTTTCCACTTGTATGTAACAATAACTTTATATATACTAATTGCGATAGATATATATGTAATAGTCCACATTATTATAAAGAATATGTTAGGTGGATTAAAGAATGGAAGAGTAAGTGAATCATAAAAATTTGTATTAACTGGTATAAACGCAGTTAAGAACCATGGAATTAAACATAAAATATAAATAAAAAATTTTAATATTTTAATCACCTCTTTCAATATTATATGATTTAGTATATAATAATATTAATAATTTTTAAGGAGTATGCTTATGGAACAAAGTACAATGAATATAGAACTAGATGATAAAAATGTAATTGTAATGAAATTATTACATTACTTTATAACTGAAAAAAATTATAATCCTATAATTTTACAAGGAGCAGAAAATGAAATTTGGCTTGAGAATATGGATGAAGATTATAAGATAGTACGTATTGTTTCAAACTATATTCATAATGATGAACAATTTAATTTTGATATGTTTAAAACAAAAAGAATAGTAAAAAAAATTAAGAAAAAAACTCTAACATTTAGTATTAATACATTGAGTATTTTTCTAGATTTAGGAGAAAATGTTAAATTAGAAAATGATAAAAATGTTGATTGCATAATGGTTAATAAAGAAGATGATTTAGAAAAAAACAGTTTCATCAAAAGAGTTTTCCCAGATTTATCAAAAAAACTAAAATTTAGTGAAGAAGGAGTACAATTATTCGTGAAAATAACAAATGATATAAATACTCATAATAAAACTGATGCTGAAAAAGTAGATGAAGTATTTAAAACTAAATATCCAATTGTTACATATATTTTAATAGCAATAAATGTATTATTATATTTTATTCCAATATTAACAGGATCATATGAAACAATAATCGATAAATTTTGTATTTATGGACCATATATAAGAAGTGGTGAAATATATAGGTTATTTACTGGTATCTTTTTACATGCTAATATTATGCACTTAGCATTTAATTGTTATGCACTTTATATTTTGGGAAGCCAATTAGAAAGTTTTATGGGTAAAATAAAGTACTTACTTATATATTTATTTAGTGGTATAGCTGGGGCCCTATTTTCAATGATATTTAGTGGAGGAGCAGCTTCAATTGGAGCATCAGGAGCAATCTTTGGTCTTATGGGATCATTAGTATATTTTGGATATCATTATAGAGTATATTTGGGTAATGTTATTAAAAGTCAAATAATTCCCTTAATAGTACTAAATCTTACAATTGGATTTTTATCAAGTGGAATTGATAATTCTGCACATATTGGTGGATTAATTGGAGGAGCCCTAATCACAATAGCTCTTGGAGTTAAGTATAAAAGTTCTACTTTTGAAAAAATAAATGGATGGATAGTAAGTCTTATTTTTCTTGCATTTTGTATTTATATGGCATTTGTTTATGCTGTCTAAATTGTGTCAATACAATTGCTTATATTAATAATAAATGATAATATATAAATATATACTAATGAGGTGATAAAATGGAAAATGATAAAACAAACTTATTTAAAGTTGTGAACACCGATGTTATTGAAACAAAAGAAGTATTAAAAGATGTATATGAATCTTTAGAAGAAAGAGGATATAATCCTACTAATCAGTTAGTTGGATACTTAATTAGTGGAGATCCAGGTTATATTTCTAGTTATAAAGATGCTAGAAAAAAGATTCAAACAATAGATAGAACTAAAATAATAGAAGTATTATTAGAAAATTTTCAAGGTATTATCTAATGAAATATTTAGGATTAGATTTAGGCTCTAGAACTTTAGGGATAGCTATTTCTGATATTACTGGTACTATCGCAACATCATATAAAATAATTAGACATAATGAAGAATATAAAAGACTAATTAAAGATGTTATAGACTTAGTTAATGAAGAACATATTGGTGCAATTGTCTTAGGTTATCCAAAAAATATGAATAATACAATTGGCCCTAAAGGTGAATTAAGTATTTCGTTTAAAAAGGATTTAGAAGAAAATTTATCAATACCAATATATTTACAAGATGAAAGACTTACAACAAGGCAAGCAGAAAATGTTTTAATAAGTAATAATACAAGACGAAATAAAAGAAAGAAAGTAATAGACTCTTTAGCAGCAACAATAATATTACAATCGTTTTTAGATAAGAAAGGAAAAGAGCAATGAAAAAAAATACATTTACAATGATTGATGAAAATGGTACGGAAGTAGTATATGATGTATTATTTACTTTTGAAAGTGATGAAACAAAGAAAAATTATATAGTTTATACTGATCAAACCAAAGATGAAAAAGGAAATATTCAAGTTTTTGCATCTACTTATGATCCGGAAAATCCAAAATCAAAATTAGGCGCAATTGAAACTGAAAAAGAATGGAAAGTTATTGAGACTATTCTTGGAACATTACAAGAAGAGATAAAAAAGAAAAAAGATACAACTAATAATGAGCAATAAGCTCTTTATTTTTTCTGGAGGGTAGTATGGCAAAAAGAAAGTTAAAGAAAAGTGTGAAAGCGTTATTAATAACATTAGTAAGTTTAGGCTTATTATTGTTTTTTATGTGTTTTATTTATGTGTTTTTATCAAGACCAGTAGACAGATCATCAACTGCAGATATTGAAGTAACAATAGAAAGTGGAATGCATACAAGTGATATAGCTAAAACGTTAAAAGAACGTGGAGTAATTAGAAGTGAAATTTTATTTAATATAGTTGCTAAATTTTCTTCTACAAAGACTTTAAAAGCATCAACGTATCAATTACAAAAAAGTATGTCACTAGCAGAAATTATAGATACTATCAGCAATGGAAACAAATATAATCCTGATATTATAAGAATTACTTTTTTAGAAGGTGAAACAGTTAAAAAATATGCTTTAAATATTGCCACCAACACAGATAATAGTTATGATGATGTTATAAACACAATAAATGATAAAACATATCTTCAAGAATTAATTAATAAATATTGGTTTTTAACAGATGATATATTAAATGATGATTTATATTTTGGATTAGAAGGATATTTGTCACCAAATACTTATGAATTTAATAATAGAAAAGTAACAGTCAAAAAAATAATAGAGACCATGTTAAACCAAACTGAAAAAGAATTAAATAAATATAAAGAGCAAATTGAAAGTGGAACTAAATCAATTCATGAATATATGACAATTGCATCAATGTTAGAACTTGAAGGAACAAATACCGAAAATAGAAAAATGATTGCGAAAGTATTCGATAATAGAAGAGAACTAGGTATGAACTTAGGAAGTGATGTAACAACCTATTATGCATTACAAATTGAAATGACAACGGATTTAACATCTAAACAATTTGCAACTATAAATCCATATAATACAAGAGCAACAAACATGGGAGGAAAACTTCCTATAGGACCTATTTGTAATCCATCGACATCTTCAATAAAAGCAAGTATAAATCCTACAAATAATAATTATTTATATTTTGTTGC
>CAZYZU010000047.1:0-8591 GCA_964652065.1 uncultured Muribaculaceae bacterium | reverse complement strand
AAGGTTGTAATGGAGTAGGTTTAGCACCCTTTCCACTTGATCCAATAAATCCAGTCACCCCAGGAGTATTACGAACAACATACCATGCTTCATCTGTCATAATCATCTCAACTAAAATGTATCCAGGAAACATTTTCTTTACTTTTTCCTTTGTAACACCTTCTTTTACTTCTACCACTTTTTCTTCTGGAACAATAACTCTATAAATAAAATCTTCCATATCCATTGATTCAGATCTCATTTCTAGTTTTTCTTTTACTTTATTTTCATGTCCAGAATATGTATTAACTACATACCATTGTTTTTCCATATATAACACTCCTTCTATTAATTAAATAATGATTGAACTAAAGCAAACACTGTATCTATTCCGTAAAAAAACAAAGAACAAAATAAAATAAATATTATTGTCGCTAATGAATATTTAACCATATCTTGTTTTGAAGTCCAACGTACTTTTTTAGTTTCATTTTTAACCCCATGACAAAACATCATAAATTTAGACCACAAATTTTTACTTTCGTTTTCTTTTACTTCTTCATATTTTTCATTTTTATTTTTTTTGTTTTTATTATTCTCTTTTTTTTCAATTTTAACAAGCTTTTCTTTTTCTTTTGCTTTAACTATTTCAGCCATTTCTTCACCTATTCCCTATAAGTTTTATTTCAAATAAAAAACACTCTTTCGTGTTCCCTATTAAAATATCATAACAAATAATAAATGTCAACACATTTAAGAATTAAATAACAACATTATAGATAATATCATTCCTAATAAAACCATAATTATTGGGAATATTAAGAAACTTACATAAGCCCCTTCTTTTTGTTCTATTGGAGAATACAATTTTTTTGTATCTTTATCAGCTAATGCACGTCCTGCTGCCGTAGCTTTTGATTTTTGCAGACCATTTGATTTAGATGAATCAGCACTTTCTTGTTGCACCCTTGCTACTTCACGTTTGTTTTTTTCATCGATATAATCAGAATAGTATACGCTTGCACCACGTGTAACAATACCTTTAAAATATGGGACATCTTCCTCAGGTAACAATGGAACAAAACTATCAAAATTTTCTTTTAAAAATTCTGGTTTTAAATAATCTAGCATATCTGTAGAAATTCCTATTTGCATAAAGGCTAAATTATATATATCTTCATGTCTTATTTCAGAAGATTCTTCTTCTGGCATTTTAACAACTGTATTATATTGAATAGGACTAAGTTTTTCGATATTTAATATTTCTATTTCATTTAAATTAAATGTTTTTATACAAAAATCTTTTTCATGAATATATTTCATAGTTTTAGACATATTATAAAAAACTTCACGTTTTTTAGAATCATCAGTATTATACTCAAACCACTTTTTTAATTTCAATCCCATATCCTATTCACCCTATTTTCATTGTATAACAAAATCAAAAAAAAAACAATTATTATAAATAATCCTTAACAATTGAATTTTTTAGTTTATTTTTACAAAAATGAATACAATTATCAACAATTCCAATAGGAATATCTAGTAATGTTGATATTTCCTTGTATTTAAATCCATTATATCTAAGTTCAAAAATCATACTATTTCTAATATCTAAATTATTTTTAAAAATTATTAAATCAGTATTGATAGAATTAATATTAAAATTTACAAAAGGATTATTACTATCATGAACATCTTCTATTGTATCTGAAAGTAAACAAGCATCATATTCAGCATCTAATGAATAAGCAGTATCAAAAAAATGGCTTTTAAGAGAGTTGTTTTTTCTATGATAAGACTTTATTTGTCTTTCAATACAAACAATCGCAAAAGTATAAAATAAAACATTGCATGATTCATTAAATGAAGAAATAGCTTTGCTTAACCCTATATACCCTTCTTGAATAAAATCATCTAACTCATATCTTTCGTTTGCATATGAATAATATTTTTTTGCTATTGAAATAACTATAGGTTTATATTTATCAAAAAGCATAGCATTTGCACTATCATCATTTTCACTAACTAAATATAATTGTTCATAATCATTAACATTTTTATACATATTGTCCTACTTTCTATTTCGGACTACCTCATATATCATAATTCCACTAGCAACACTAGCATTTAAACTATTAACATCACCATACATTGGAATATTCGCAACAAAGTCACATTCTTCTGTAACAATTCGCGACATACCTTTGCCTTCATTTCCAATTACAAGAGCAATTTTTCCACTATAATCAATTTTTCGATAATCAACACTATTTTCTAGTGCAGTTCCAACAATCCAAAAACCATTTTCTTTTAGTTTTTTTATTGAATTAACTAAATTAGATACAGTTGCTATCTTCATATTTGACAAAGTTCCAGCACTTGTTTTCATTACAGTAGCATTAACTTGAACTTGACGATCCTTTGGCATAATAATCGCATCTACACCCGCGGCTTCACAAGTTCTAATAATTGCTCCTAAATTATGAGGATCCTCTAAGTGATCAAGTATTACTACAAACTCACTATTAGCTTTTAATACTTGATTTATATCAATATATTGGTAGTCCTTAATGTCAAGTATTATACCTTGATGAACACCATCTGCCAAATGATCCATTTCTCTTTTTCTTTTAATTTCTATATTCAATTCTCTATTTTCAAGTAATGAATTAATTATTTTATCATTAAAATTTTCTTGTAAAAATATTTTTTTAATATTTTGATTACTTTTTAATAATTCAACTGCAACATTTCTTCCATATACTAACATTCTTTTCCTCCTAAAATATAATTCATTATTTGATCAATTCTTTTATGATTATTATCTAACTCTAAATATCCAATCAATGCTTCTAATCCAGTTGCATACTTATATGTAACAATATCGCAATTTTTTGGATGAGAAGTTGTTTTATAATTTCTTGCTCTTTTAACAATAGAAATTTCATCATCCGTTAAAAACTCATCATCCATCATATTTAGTAAAAATTTAGATTGACCTCTTGCACTCACATACTTAGTTGCTTCTTTTTGTAAATCATTAACATTAGCTATTTTTTTATTAATTAAAAATTTTCTAATATAATCTTCATAAATTGTATCACCTAAATAAGCCAAAACTAAAACATTTATTTCTTTTATATTCATAATGCCTCCAAAACAAGTTAATTATAACATAACAAAAAATAAAAGCAAAAATTAATTTGCTTTATTTAATAATCTCATAGGTTGTACCTTCTCTTCCATCAATAAGTTTTATTCCTTGTTTTTCCAAATTATCACGAATAGAATCAGCTTTAATATAGTCTTTATTTTTCTTCGCAATATTTCTTTCCTCAATTAATAATAGAATATCTTTATTATCTGTAGTTTTATTGTCATCAACCAACAAATCAAGACTAAATACTTTATCCCAAGATTCAATTAATTTTATTTTTGTTGTACCATTAACGTCATTATTCTTTAATAAATCATAAAGTAGTGTAATAGCATTAGCCGTATTTAAATCATCACTTATAAATTCTTTGAACTTAAAATCCCATTCATTAAATGTAGAATTATCAAAGGTTCCCTCTACATTAATATTTTTTATCTTATTTTTTAATTTTTTTAATGATATCTCTGCTCTATCAAGTGCATCGAAACTAAAGTTAACTTGTTTATGATAATAAGTATTAAGTATAAATAAACGGTAGCTAAGTGGATTATATCCATTTTTCTTTAAATCACTAACTCTTAATATATCACCCTTAGATTTACTCATCTTAGAATTATTAACATTAAGAAATGATAAATGAACCCAATAATTACACCATTTATGATCTAAATATGCTTCACTTTGAGCAATTTCATTTGTATGATGTGGAAATATAGCATCTTCAGCACCCATATGAATATCTAATTTTTCTCCTAAATGTTTTATCGCTATACATGAACATTCAATATGCCACCCAGGATATCCACGACCCCATGGTGAATCCCATTGTAATTCTTGATTAGAAAATTTAGAATTTGTAAACCACAATCCAAAATCAAAAGGATTTTTTTTATCTTGATCTTCTTCAATATCATCTCTAACAGCAACCATTAATTCATCAGCATTTCTACCAGAAAGTTCATAATATGATGTATCCTTTGAAGTATCAAAATAAATATTACCGTTACTTATATATGCCTTATCTTCCTTTAATAGCTTATCAATCATCTTTATATAACTATTAATATTATCAGTAGCATTACTAACAATCTCTGGTTTTTTTATATTAATTAACTGACAGTCTTCAAAAAAAGCATCAGTATAATATTTAGCAATATCCCTAGATGTTTTATGTTCCCTTTTAGCCGCGATACTCATTTTATCTTCACCTGTATCCCCATCACTTTGAAGATGACCAACATCAGTTATATTCATTGCCCTTTTTACATCATATCCTAAATACTCAAATGTTTTTTCAAATAAATCTTCTAAAACATAAGTCCTAATATTACCAATATGTGCATAATGATATACAGTAGGACCACATGTATACATAGAAATTTTACCCTCTTCGTTAGGAATAAATTCTTCTATTTTTTTTGTTAAAGTATTATAAAATCTCATAATATCACCTGAAAACAGTATACCATAATTAAATAAAAAAGAAAAAGAAAACTAAACTTCAACAACATTTATATTTTCTTTACCGATCAATATTTCATTTATTATATAGTTATTAATTTTTTTGTCTATAACCTTATCTATTTTTCTAGCTCCATATTTTTCATAATCACATTCATCACATATCTTTTTAATAATTTTAGAAGAAAATGATAATTTAATATTTTTTTCTAAATATTTTTTCTTTAATATATTCAATTTTTTCTTAACAAGAGTTTCAATATCAGCTTTTTTAAGTGAATTAAATATTAAAATATCATCTATTCTATTAACAAATTCTGTGGAAAAAAATTTATTTAACTTTTCTATTAAAGAATTTTTATTATTAGAAAAGCCTATTTGTTGATCTTCACAATATAAATTAGATGTCATAAAAATAACCACATTATTAAAATATACTGTTTGTCCTTTAGAATCTTTTATTTTTCCTTCATCAAGAACTTGTAAAAAAAGTTTTATCACATCAAGATTTGCTTTTTCTATTTCATCAAGAAGTAAAACACAATATGGGTTATTTCTTACCTTTTCTAACAAATAATTATTATCATCATAACCAATATAACCAGGTGGTGATCCAATAATTTTACTTATTGAATGCTTTTCTTTAAATTCAGTCATATCCATTCTAATAAAATTATTTTTATCATAAAGTAATTTTGCATACTCTTTGACTAATAATGTTTTTCCTACTCCCGTTTTACCTATTAATAAAAAGGAATGAACTTTATTATTAATCAATCCAAATTGTAATCGCTTTGTATATTCACAAATGTTATCTATTGACTCATTTTGACCAACAATGGAATTATTTAATTTTTCCTTTAAAGAAGAAATTGTTTTATTACATGTAGACTTTTCAAAAAAAGGAATAGCTGTTTTATTTGAAATAACATTTAAAACAGATTTTTTTGTAATAACTTTAGGATTATTTTTTGTAATATTTTTTAATTTAATTTTATTTAGTTTTGTTTCATATTTATTTTGTTCATTTTTTAATTCTGTTGCGTTATCAAATTTCTCTTGGATAATTGCATCCTTTTTTTCTTTTACTATTAATTTTAATTTTTGTTGAATACTATTTATTTTTTCATTAACATTATCATTTTCCAATGATGTTTTTACACAAACTTCATCTAATATATCAATAGCTTTATCAGGAAAATTTCTATTATGAATATACTTATCCGATAAATCTACAATATAATCAATAATTTCATCAGATATTATAACATTATGAAATGATTCATATAATGGTTTTATTTTATGTAATATTTCGTTAGTTTTTTTATTAGATGGTTCACTTACTATAATATTTTGAAATCTTCTATCTAGAGCTTTATCTTTTTCAAAATATTTTGAATATTCTTCTCCTGTTGTTGCTCCAATTATCTTTATTTTTCCTCTTGCTAAAGCTGGTTTTAAAATATTAGAAGCATCTATAGCACCTTCAGCGCCACCTGCTCCTACTAATGTATGTATTTCATCAATAAACATAATAATATCATCATTTTCTTCTATTTCTGTTAATAACTTATTAATTCTTTCTTCAAACTCACCACGATATTTTGTTCCTGCTACTAAAGATGACATCGATACTGAAAGAACTCTTTTATTTTTCAATTTATCAGGTACCATATCTGATACAATCCTATTAGCAAGTTCCTCTACAATAGATGTTTTTCCTACACCAGCCTCACCAATTAATAATGGATTATTTTTGGCTCTCCTAATTAATATTTCTATAATATTATTAATTTCTTTGTCTCTTCCAACAACAGGATCAATATCTCCACTAAGACATTTTTTATTTAAATCAACTGAATACCCATCAATCATTAATTTATGTTTACCCTTAGATTTTTTAGTTAAAAGATTTGCTGAAAATTCATCGTACAATAAGTCAACATCAACATTCATTCCAATTAATATTCTAATAGCAACTCCATCACCTTCTTCAAGCAATGACATAAACAAATGCGTTATAGTAACTTCAGTTTCTTTACTTTCTCTACAATCTATTGTTGCATTTTCGATTATTCTTTTTAATAAAGGTGTATATAAAAACCATGTATTAGTAATATTCCCCTTACCAATAACCTTTATTATTTCTTCCTTAAATTTTTCATAAGTAATGTTATATTCACATAATTTTTCTGTAATTATATTATTCTTATTTGATAAAATTGCTAAAAGCAAATGCTCACTTCCAACATAAGGATGTTTTAACAGAGTCATTTCCTTTTTTGCTTGTAATAATATTTTTTGAGATTCTTCACTAAATTTTGAAAACATATTTGTATCCTCCTAAATATATTTTATGTTTAGTATGGATTCTATTGCAAGAAAATATATCCCCAAAAATATGACAAGAAATGCAAAAAAAAAGAGCCAAAGCTCTTTTCCTTAAATTAATACTAAAATAGTAAATATAATTAATAATACTACTAATAATTCAAGTAATAATTTCCAAATGTTTTTAAACCATTCTTTATATGAAACTCCTAAATATGAAAGTACAGCCATAAGTACAACACTTGTTGGTGCAACTAACATAGTAACTCCATACATAGCTTGATATACAACAGCGATTACAGAATAAACTGTTTTATCTGTTACAATACTAGCTAAATAAGGTAATACACTATGGAATGCATATAATGGATCAGCATTAAATACACTTGCTAAGATTGCTGCAATTACAGATGTAAATACATTAAATCCTTTAGTAAATCCAAATAAAAATTTATAAATTACTAATTGGAATGGATGATATGTAACAGCAACTAAACAAGTATAGATTAATACAACTAATACTGCTGGTTCTAAAGCTCTTTTAGCACCAGTAATAAATGCTTGTAATCCTTCATTAAATTTAACTTTGTAAATTACCATTAATAATCCACTTGCTAAAATCATAACTGCCATTAATTCAGTTAATGTCCAACTACCAAATGCATTAACATTTCCAAGAATTTTTCCAAATATTTCAAAACCAAATATTTTGAATCCTTTAACTGCTGTTGTTGCATCTTCAAAGATTGAACAATTGAATGCTCCTGTCCAAGAAATAAATGCAAGTATCATAATAACAAAAACAATACCAAATACAACTATTAAAGGCCATACCTTTGCTTTAGATTTTGTTTCTTCTGGAACAAAGTCTTCCATTTTTGCTGCAAATAATGACTTAACTGAATCATTTTTAGTAGCTGCTTTTTTTGAATCAGTTTTCTTTGTAGTAGTTTTCTTTACTGTCTTAGATTTCTTCTCTAAACTATTAATATATCTAATTGTATTAAATATAAGTAGAGCTAAACCTAATACTAAGATTATAACTTTTACTAACATATTTGATGTTATCTTTACTGATAAAGTAGAAATTATAACGCTTGTATTTCCATATGCAAATGTAGATCCTGCAATACCAATCATTGTTGAACCAACAACTGTTAATGCTGCTACAATTTTATCATATCCCATTAATAAAATAATTGCTATTAAGAATGGGAAAAACATAATTAATCCTAATTGTAATCCACAAATAGAAGTAATTATTGCTAATAATACCATCATTATTGATAATACTAATTTACCATTTTTCTTAAATGAATTAGAAATATTATCTAATAATTTGCGATAAGCTCCTATTTTATTTAAGACACCATAGAATCCACCTACAACCAACATAAATAAGGCAATATAACCGAAATATGATAATGTTGTTGTTGGATATGCAAATAAATCAAATAAACCCATTTGAACGCGTCCTTGATCAACGTAACCACTTGAATAATATGCAGCTGGTAAAATCCAAGATAATAATAAAATTACTAGTAACGTAATAAGAACGACTTTTACTGTATTATGCTTTTTCATCATAATTAACCTCCCATAATAATTATACTACATTGTCCATATAATACAAGCATTTAAATAATTTTTTTGTGAATTT
>CAZYZU010000046.1:0-8727 GCA_964652065.1 uncultured Muribaculaceae bacterium | reverse complement strand
ATAGTTTTTTTTATTGTAAAAAAAATAGTTAGATGTTAAGATATTATTATAGAATAGAAGGTGTTTGTATGGATATAATAATAGTTTTTTTTAGAGATATATTAAATGGACCTCTTTATATAATTGTAGCAATTATTTGTGGAATATTAATATGTTCTTGTATTGGTTATTTAGCTGAACAAAGTCAATTAAAGAAAAGTTCGAAAGAAGAACATGATCAACAATATGCAAAGGTTTCAAATGATAATTTAAAGCAAGAAACAACGTCAACACAAAATAATGCTCCAATTATTCCAAACAATATAACACCTCCTAAAGTTTAGTGATTTGTATTTACTATTTGCTGATTTTTTTGTATACTAATATAATATGATATAAAGGAGACGATGTAATGACAATAACTGTAACTGATATTATATCAATCATACAAAAGATAGTTGATGTATCTTTGGTTTGGTTAATATTTTATTTTATTTTAAAAAATATAAAAAACAATGTAAAACTTTCTTTGATTTTTAAAGGTGTAGCAATAATTATTGGTTTAAAACTTATTAGTAAGTGGTTTGGTTTAACAACACTTGAAGTTTTACTTGAATATATTATTCAATGGGGACCTGTTGCTTTAATAATAATTTTTCAACCAGAAATCAGAAATATATTGGAACAGCTTGGTAGAAGTCAATTATTAGGGAGACACAAAGTGTTAACTGTTGATGAGAGAGAACATTTGGTTTATGAGATTGTTCAGTCAATGGATTATTTAAGGAAAAATAGAATAGGTGCATTAATAGTATTAGAAAGAGACATTAGCTTAGGAAACTATATTGATAAAGCAAAAAAATTATATGCTGATTTATCTAGTGATTTATTAATTGCAATTTTTTATGAAGGTAATCCACTACATGATGGTGGAGTAATAATTCAAGGTGATCGTATTAGTTGTGCTGGAGCGGTATTTCCAACAAGTAGTAGTTCAAAAATAAATAGAAGATTAGGGACTAGGCATAGAGCTGCTTTAGGTATTTCTGAAGAAACTGATTCTATTTCATTAATTGTATCTGAAGAGACTGGTAGAATGTCTATAGCAGTAAAGGGAGAATTATATTATAATTTATCTCTTGATGATATTAGAATTATGCTTATTGACGAATTAAGACCTAAACAAGATATTGAATTTGATGAAGAAGAAATGGATGAGGAAGAGATATATGAAGAAAATAATTAAAAAAATCGGAAAAATATTACATCATATTGGTTCTTTCTTTGATAAATGGTTAATAACTCCAATTACAAAATTTATTTTAAAAATTACTGATATTTTTAAAGATAATAGTAAGGGGATAGATAAAATTTTAAGTAATAAAACAACGCTTATTGTTGTAAGTTTAATACTTGCGTTTGGGGTGTTTATATTAATTGATAAAGAATCAAGTGTAATGACTGATCAATATGCTGAAATTTTATATAATCAACATGTAACAGCAGTATATAATGAAGAATTATATGTTGTTGAGGGATTACCAAAAACAGTTGATATAACATTAGTTGGTGAGAAAAGACATATTTTCTTAGCAAAACAAGCTCCTGCAAAAGGTGTATCTGTTGATTTGACTGGTTTAGGAGAGGGTAATCACAAAGTCACTTTAAAATATTCTCAAAGATTAAAGTCTTTAGACTATAAGTTAGATCCATCTATTGTTACTGTAACTATTTATCCAAAAGTTTCTGAGACTAGAAGCTTAACATATGATATATTGCATGCTGATGATCTTTATACTAAACTTTCAATAAAAGATGTTGCTCTTGATCGTGATGATGTTATTATAAAAGGTGCTCAATATAAGATAGATAAAGTAGCAACTGTAAAGGCTTTAGTTGATGTTGATGATATAGCAAATCCAAAAGCTGGAGAAATCACATTAAAGAATGTTGACTTAGTTGCATATGATACTAAAGGTAAAGTTGTAGATGTAGAAATTGTTCCTACAAGTGTTACTGCAAAAGTAACTATTTCATCTCCTAGCAAAGAAGTTCCTATTAATGTTATTCCAAAAGGAAAACTTGCTACGGGTAAATCAATAAAATCTACAGAAACAAGTATTGCTAAGGTAACTGTTTATGGTAGTGAAGAAGCAATTAATTCGATAGAATCTTTACCTGTTGAAATTGATGTTGATGGTTTAACAGGAGATAAAGATTATAAAGTTACTTTGAAAAAACCTACAGGTATTACTGATATAAGTACAAAAACATTAATTGTTAAAGTTGTTATTGATAATTCTACTACTAAAGAATTCTCAGATGTATCTATTGCAACTGAAAACTTAGATAGTAAATATAAGGTTCAGGCTTTATCAGAAGATGATAGTAAAGTGGTTGTAGTTGTTAAAGGTAGTGAATCTGTTGTTAACAGTGTTGATGCGTCTTCAATAACTGCCTACATTGATCTTGATGGATATGGTGTTGGTGAACATGAAGTTCCTGTAAAAGTAAAAGGAAATGATTTGAAACTTACATATACTTCAAAAACTAAAAAAGTAAAAGTTAGAATAAGTGAAAAGTAGATCGTATTGATCTACTTTTTTTCGACAAAACTTGTCAAAATTTTTTCTATGAAAAATTGTGTTAATGTTATATAATAATATTGCTTGGTAGTATATGGAAGGAGAAATAATGGGAAAAACTAAGCTGTTAGTTATTGATGATAATAAAGAATTAGTTAGTATGATAAGGGAATATTTTAGTAATCATGCTGAAATTGAAGTGAGTATGGTCGCAAATGATGGAGTTGAGGGATTGAATCTAATTGAAAAGAAGCAAGATAATTATGATGTTATTATTTTAGATTTAATTATGCCTAATAAGGATGGTATTACTGTTCTTGAGACAATGAAGAAGAAAAATATGGATAAAAAGATAATTGTTCTAACATCATATAATACACCTGATGTAATAAGGAAAGTTTCAGAATTTGGTGTTAATTATTATATTTTAAAACCATTTGAATTAGCTGATCTTGAAAAAAGAGTAGTTGAAATATCGGATGGTGTAAATTTTAATGGTAAATCAATTGATCTTTATCATAACAATTTACAAATTTCCACGACAAAAATTCTTCATGAATTAGGAGTTCCATCTCACATAAAGGGATACCAATATATTAGAGAAGGAATAATGATGCTTTATGAAAGACCAGAAGTGATTGGTGGAATAACGAAGGAATTATATCCTGAAGTTGCTAGTAAATATGATACAACTGTATCAAGGGTAGAGCGTGCAATAAGGCATGCAATAGAGGTAAGTTGGAACAGAGGTAATTGGCAATTGATGGAAGATATTTTTGGGCATAGTGTAGATATTGATAAAGCTAAACCTACAAATTCCGAATTTATTGTAACAGTTGCAGATAAACTGAGATTAGAATTTAATAAACCATCTATTATGAATTAATGAAGGCGAGCAGTATTAGTCTTTTTTTTATACCTTTTTCTTGACTAAAAACAGAATTGAAAGTATACTTAATTTATAAAATATGTGAGGAGGATACAATTTATGGAACGTAAAATAGTTACTTTCTTTCAAAAATGGAAAAATGATTTAATAAGAAAGCCTCTTATCTTGTATGGACCAAAACAAATTGGAAAAACATATACTGTTTTAAAATTTGGAAAAGAAGAATATAAAAATGTTGTTTATTTTAATGTGGATAATAATAAAAGGATTGTTGAGTTGTTTTCTAAAGAAAAAGCAACAGATAAAATTATTGTTAATTTATCTTTGATTTCTGGGGAAACAATTTTAAAAGATGATACATTAATTATTTTTGATAATGTAAATAATTTAGAAATTGTAAAAGGAATAAAATTATTTGGAAGTGAAAATAGTTCTTATCATATTGTTGCGATAACATCTAGAAGAGAAAATCTTGCTAACTTTAAAGGTGTTGAATTACAATTTAAGGGTATGTCTGAAATGGATTATGAAGAATTTTTATGGGCAAGAAATGAAAAACAGTTAGCAACATTAATTAAAGATTCTTTTGAAAAAAGAAAAACTTGTCCTTTTCATAAAGTTGCATTAGATCTTTTTTACGAATATTTATTTACTGGTGGATTTCCAGAAGTTGTATATGCATATAATAATGGTAATGATGATAATCAAATTGAAGCAATAAAACAAAAAATATTTGATACATATAAAAAAGAAATTGCATTAAATTCTACTCTTATTGATATACCTAGAGGGCTAGAAGTTTTAGATTCTATTCCAGAACAGTTGCAAAAGGAAAATAAAAAATTTCAATACGGTGTTATGGGCTATGGAAAAAGAGCTAAAGAATATGAAAATACAATTCAATATTTAGTTAATAATCAAATTGTTTATAGAAGTTACAAAATAAGAAATATTAAGTCTCCACTTAGCAGTTGTAGAGAAATAGAAAGCTTCAAATTATATTTACCTGATGATGGATTATTGTTTTCTACACTTCATTTAACTAAAAAAGAATTTTTAAATAATGAAGATTTAAAAGAAACGGTTTATGAAAATCATATTGCTAAAACATTGGTAGAAGCGGGTTATTCTTTATATTATTATCAGTCTGGAGGAAAAGCAGAAGTTAATTTCGTTATTCAAAATAGGATGGGTCATATTATACCAATTGAAATTACTACTAAATCTATGTCCAAAGCAAAATCTCTTTCAGTACTTATGAAAAAATTTACTGTTGCTAATGCTTATCGTATAACAGAAAATAACTTTTCTACAAAAAAAGAAATTAGATATTTACCAATTTATGCTGCTTTTTGTTTGAATGATACAAAAATTTAAAACTCTACTTATGAGAGTTTTTTTGTTTGTTCGATTGTTCTTATAATCAATTTAATTTATAATTGTTTTAGAGGTGGTACTATGAATGAGAGAATTATTTTTCATGTAGATGTTAATAATGCTTTTTTATCATGGTCTGCTATTTATTTGTTAAAAAATGGATATAAAACTGATATTCGTAATATTCCAGCAGTAATTGGAGGATATGAAAGTAAAAGACATGGGATTGTGCTTGCTAAGAGCATGGTTGCAAAGAAATATAAAATTGTAACAGCTGAAACGTTATATTCAGCAAGAGAAAAATGTCCTTCAGTAAAAATCTTTTCACCAAATCATGAATGGTATTATGAACAGTCCCAATTGTTTCATAATTATTTAAAACAATTTAGTCCTATAGTAGAAAAATATTCTGTTGATGAGGCATATATCGATTTAAGTGGTACAAAGTATGTTTATAATGACTATTTAGATTTAGCTTATAAAATAAAAAATGAAATTAAAAATAAGTTTGGTTTTACTGTTAATGTTGGTATTGGTAATAATATGTTATGTGCTAAAATGGCAAGTGATTTTGAAAAACCTGATAAAGTACATACTTTATTTATGGAAGAAGTAAAACAAAAAATGTGGCCATTACCAATAGAAGATTTATTTATGGTTGGAAAAATAACTTCAAAGCAATTAAGAAATTTAAATATTAATACAATTGGTGATTTAGCTAATACTGATATTTCAATATTAAAAAAACATTTTAAAAATCAGGCACAATTTCTAAAAGATTCTGCTAATGGAATAGATGAAAGTAAAGTACAAAGAGCGATTACTAAAGCTCCAAGTATAAGTATTACTGAAACATTATTAACTGATGTGTCTGATAAAGAAATTTTAAAAAAAGTTTTATTTAGACAAGTTAATGAAGTTTCTAGACAATTAAGAAATAAAAAGAAATATTGTGATGTTGTTGCTGTTCTCTATAAAAATAGTAATTTTGAAAGTTATTCTAAGCAAGTTAAATTAAAAAATCCTACTGATAAAACAGAAGAAATATATAATACAATTGAAAATTTGTTAAATTTTAGTTTTAGAGGTGATGATATTAGGTTAATTGGTGTAAGACTTGCTAATTTGTCTGATGATAGGAAATGTCAAATATCATTATTTGATCAAAATATAGATGAAGATGATAATAATGATGTTCAAAAGGTAATGGATAATATTAATAATAAGTTTGGTACAAATTTAATTTTTCCGGCTTCTATGAAGAAAAAACAAAAAAATGTAAAAAAACACTTGCACAATAAGGGTTTACTATGATATACTTTTTGCTGTGTGACTGCTTAGATATGCGAGGTTGCCGATACACCAGGTTAAGTTGTAATTTGGATATTGGGTTATTTGCATGGAGCAAGTCTATACTAGATATAGGCGAAGGGAGGATTTATATGTCAACAGAAAAAGTTCGCATTAAATTAAAAGCATATGATCATAGAGTACTTGATAATGCAGCAACAAAGATTGTTGAAACTATTAAAAGATCAGGTGGTATAATATCAGGACCAGTTCCACTACCAACTGAAATTGAAAAGTTTACAATATTAAGAGCTATTCACAAAGACAAAGATTCACGTGAACAATTCGAAATGCGTACACACAAAAGACTTATTGATATCAAAAATCCAAGCAAGGAAACTATTGATGCGTTAGCTCATTTAGATTTACCTAGCGGTGTAGATATTGAAATAAAGACAAAGTAAATTAGGAGGAAAATTTATGAAAGGAATCTTAGGTAAGAAAATCGGAATGACTCAAGTTTTTACAAATAATGGTAAATTAATTCCGGTTACTGTTGTTGAAGTAGAACCAAATGTGGTTACTCAAATCAAAACAGTTGAAAAAGATGGTTATGAAGCTATTCAACTTGCTACTGAAACAGTAAGAGAAAAAGTTAGCAACAAACCAAAGATGGGTCAAACAAAAAAAGCAAACACAGAACCTAAGCGCTTCTTAAAAGAGATTAGAGGTGTCAATGTTAATGATTATACATTAGGTCAAATCGTTGGTGTTGATACTTTTAGCGAAGGTGAGATAGTTGACGTTAGTGGAATCAGTAAAGGTAAAGGTTTCCAAGGTGTTATTAAACGTCATAATCAATCATGTGGTCCAATGGGACATGGTTCTCAATATCATAGAGGTGTAGGATCACTTGGTACAATGTTACCAATGCACGTATTAAAAGGTAAAAAAATGCCTGGACATATGGGTAATGTAACAAGAACAATTCAAAATCTTGAAATTGTTTCAGTTGATAAAGAAAATAATGTTATCCTTGTAAAAGGAAATGTTCCAGGTCCTAAACAATCATTAGTTATAATTCGTACAGCAGTAAAAAATCCTGATGTAGTCAAAACTCCAGCTGATTTAATTACTTATACAGTTGAAGAGACTATTGATACTACAAATGCTTCGGATGCTCAACCTGTAGAGGAAACAGCAACTAACGCAGAATAGTCATCACTATTAAATAATACGTAAATTATAAAAACAAAGATTATGTGATGAAAGGAGGAAGAGATATGAAAAAAATAGATATTTTCAATCTTAAGGGAGAAAAAATTAATGATATTAAATTAAATGAAGATGTATTTGGAATTACTCCAAATGATAGTGTTTTATACGATGCAATTATTTTAGGACGTGCATCACTTAGACAAGGAACACATTCAACAAAAACTCGTTCAGAAGTTAGAGGTGGCGGAAGAAAGCCATGGAGACAAAAAGGAACAGGACGTGCTCGTCAAGGATCTATTAGATCTGTTCAATGGGTAGGTGGAGGAAATTATGGTACTCCAGTACCTCGTGATTACAGTAAAAAAATGAATCGTAAAGAAAGACAAATTGCTATTAAATCTGCTTATAGTTATAAAGTAATTGATAATGCAATTATTGTATTAGAAGATTTAGTTTTAGAAACACCAAAGACTAAAGATTTTATAAAAGTTTTAGATTCATTAAAACTTACTGATAAGAAAGTTTTATTAGTTGTTAAAGAATTAGATGAAAATGTAATTTTAGCTACTAGAAATTTAGATAATATCTTATTAGTAACACCAGAAGAAATTAGTGTTTTAGATTTAGTTAGTGCTGATTACTTAGTTGCTACTAAAGATGCAATACAAACAATTGAGGAGGTGCTAGTATAATGAAAGATACAAAATATTTAGATATTATTAAGGCACCAGTAATTACTGAAAAAAGTCAATTAGCTAAGGAAGCTGGACAATATACATTTAAGGTTGATCCTAAAGCTAATAAGACAGAAATTAAAAGTGCTATTGAAAAAATATTTAATGTTAAAGTTTCATCAATTAAAACTTTAAATGAAAAACCTAAAAAAAGAAGAGTTGGTCGTTATACAGGGTTAACTAATAGATCAAAGAAAGCTATTGTTACACTTAAAGATGGTCAAACAATAGATCTTGGTTAAGGAGGAAAAAATTATGGCAATAAGAAATTATAAACCTACTACACCAGGACGTAGAAAGATGAGTGCTTTAGTTAATAATGAAATTACAAAGAGTACTCCTGAGAAAAGTCTTACAGTTACCATTAAGAAAAATGGTGGACGTAATAATCAAGGTAAGATAACTATTCGTCATCAAGGTGGCGGAGCTAAAAGAAAATATCGTATCATTGATTTTAAGAGAAACAAACAAAACGTACCTGGAGTTGTAGCAAGTATTGAATACGATCCAAACAGAACTGCAAATATCGCTTTAATTAATTATACTGATGGAGAAAAAAGATATATTATTGCTCCTAAGGGATTAGAAGTTGGTATGCAAATTATGGCTGGAGAAAAAGCTGATATTAAAGTTGGTAATGCTTTACCACTTATGT
>CAZYZU010000045.1:0-8753 GCA_964652065.1 uncultured Muribaculaceae bacterium | reverse complement strand
TTTTTTATTATAACAAAAAAGCAATGCCTAGGCAATTGCTTCTACTAATACTGAATCAATGATATTTTCTAAAGATTCAGATTTATTTTTCATTATTTCATTTTTTATTTGTTCCATATTTCTTTTTATTTCATCAAGTAATTGTTTCATATTTGGAAGTAGAACATCTTTTTTATTTAGACTATCTACAATTATTTCTAAATTATTTAACTTAGAGTATTTTCCATAATAAGAACTTTTTATATATGCATCAAATATTTTTTTAAATGAAATAACATCAATATTATTAAATCTTTTATCTTCAAGTATTTTTAATGTTGTATAAATATAATTTTCATTTATGGATTTATCAAGAATTGTTTCGCCTTTTTTGTTTTTTAAATTAGGTATAAAATTCTTTTTTCTTTTTATTGCTTTAATTATATCTACAACATATACGTAATTAATTGATACTAAGTAATGAGCAAATGTATTACCATCATTATTTTGATGATTTATATCCCATTCTTTTTTCTTCATATACTTTGATACCAAATTAAATTCTTTTGCTTTTAGTAATTTTGTTACAACATCATTACCAAATTTATCTGTTTCATTTATATCAACTATTTTTTTTGATAGTATTTTATCTACTAAATCAAAATGTTCTTCTTTTATTAGATCGAATATGAGCGATGGGTCTTCTTTACAAGCTTCCATTGCTTTTTCTTCATCATAAAACATTATAACACCTCTATTTTTCTGTAACAGTTTCATATTATATCAAAAATATGGCTTTTTGTCAATTTTGGGTATTACTTCTTTCTATTATGATGAGCTATATTTTAATAAATTATACAAAAAAAGCAATAATTGCTTTTTATTTAATTTCTATTTTTTCTTTTCCACCCATATATGGTTGTAGAGCCTTAGGTATATTGATACTTCCATCTTCTTGGTAATTGTTCTCTATTACCGCAATTAATCCTCTTGGAGTTGCGACTACTGTATTATTTAGAGTATCTACATAGTATGTACCATTTTCTCCTTTAGTACGTATTCCAAGACGTCTTGCTTGGGCATCACCTAGAGTTGAACAGCTTCCAACTTCAAAATATTTCTTTTGTCTTGGGCTCCATGCTTCTACATCACATGATTTAACTTTTAAGTCAGCTAAATCTCCGCTACAACATTCTAATGTTCTTACAGGAACATCTAAATTTCTAAAGAAATCTACAGTGAAACGCCACATTTTATTATACCAATCCATTGATTCTTCGTGTTTACATAAAACTATCATTTCTTGTTTTTCAAATTGATGGACACGGTAAAGCCCTCTTTCTTCTAAACCATGAGATCCGCCTTCTTTTCTAAAACATGGAGAATACGATGTCATTCTTATTGGTAATTCAGCTTCTTTTACTATTTGATCTTTAAATCTACCAATCATTGAATGTTCACTGGTACCAATTAGATATAAGTCTTCTCCTTCGATCTTATACATCATTTCTTCCATTTCTGGAAATGACATAACTCCTTCTACTACATTACTACGAATCATAAATGGTGGAATTGCATAAGTAAATCCTTTTTCAATCATAAAGTCTCTTGCATAAGCAAGCATTGCTTCATGTAATCTTGCGATATCTCCTAATAAGTAATAAAATCCTTGACCACTAGTTCTTCCAGCAGCATCTTTATCCATTCCATTTAGTTTTTCTACTATATCAGCATGATATGGAATTTCATAATCTGGTATGACTGGTTCTCCAAATTTTTCTATTTCTACATTTTTAGTGTCATCTTCTCCAATTGGAACTGATTGATCCATTATATTTGGAATTACTAACATTTTTTCTCTTATTTCTTTATTTAATTTTACTTCTTCTTCTTCAATGTTAACTAATTCTTCATTTATCTTGCTTACTTCTTCTTTTTTATTATTCGCATCATCAATATTTTTTTCGCGCATTAATTTTCCAATTTCACTACTAACAGTATTTCTTTTACTACGTAGTTCATCACCATGTAATTTTACTTCTCTTACTTTTTTATCAAGTTCTTCTACTTCATCTACTAATACTAATTTTTCATCTTGAAATTTCTTTTTGATATTTTCTTTTACTAATTCTTTATTTTCTCTTATTAATTTTATATCTATCATTTTAATACCTCTTTCTAAAATAATTTTTCATCTACATTTTTATATAAAACTTTATTTATTTCTTCTTCATTATAATTGTTTTTTAATAACTTAGTCAAATTTTCTTTTATATTTTTATGATTATATAAAGAAATTCCTTCTTTAATATTAAATAAATCTGTTGCGAAATTCATATTATCTGTTGAAATCATAATATTATCTATTCCTATTAAAGACTCTAAATGTTTTAGATTTTTTAAGAAATTTATTTCTAAATCTTTTTCTTCTTCATTTATAAATGGCCCATATAATACAAGTCCTATTAATCCATCTAATTCTTTTATCGCAAGTATTTGTTCATCATCTAAGTTTCTTTTATGTTTACAGATACTATAGCAATTGGAGTGACTTGCGATTACTTTTGGGAATAAGTTATCTTTCTTTAATTCTTTTAAAAAATCAATTGTATCCCAAAATGTATTTTTATTCATATGGGACATATCAATACTTATACCAAGTTCTACTGCTTTTTTTAGAAATATTTTTCCCAAATTAGTTAATCCTTTATCAGTTTTATTACCTGATCCATATTTATTTTTATTATTCCAAACTAATAATATATTTCTAAGACCTAGATTATATAAATTAACTAGTTCTTTTTCATCTTTTATATAGTCACAACCTTCAATACTAAAAATTGTTTTTAAATTACTAAAGTTTTCTTTATATAAATTAGTACTTACTTTAAACATTTCAAAGACATCAATATCTTTTATTTGAAGTTCTTCTAACATTTCTTCTTTATTCATAAAATAAAGATTTGAAATCATTCCTTCTACATCAGTAATATCTTTTTTTATTTTTTCAATATATGAAAAATCTTTCTTTAGATAACAACAATATAGTATTGTTAATAAATCGTAATGTGTATCTATCAAATTATCATCTCCTAACAAAAAAAGAATGGTACTAAAGGAGTCTATTAGACGGTACCATCCTTATATTTACTTAATTAGATAACGGCATAACCGGATGTTATTACATCTCTATAGAGTAGATAAATAAGACTTATTAGTTATTTTCACCAGATATAACCTCTCTTTAAATAAGTTACTTATTATTAGTTCTAATTATCGATTTATTTATATTATATGTTTATTTTTAAATTTTATCAATACTTATACTTAATTTTTTTATTTATGAGTATTTAAAATTTAATATTATTTTTATCAAGATAGTCTAAACAATATGTATCGGCATCATCTATAAAATTAATTACAGGTTTAAGAGTAATAATATACTCTTTATTAGTTGCATCCATACTACATATTAAACTCATTTTATCCTTAATTATATTAAGTTTATTACATGGTATTTCTTCAATAAATGACTCTGGTAAATCATATTCATCATAAAAAACCGATAAATCCATATTATAATAATCCAAAACTTTAGAAGCTAAATCAGTATAATCATTATATAATAATTTAGTTATATAATTACCATCTAATTCAATTCTTTTACCATTTTTTAATTTAACTATATTATTATCTACAAATTTATTTAAAAAACTTGTAAACCATAAATAATCTGTAATTAAATGTATGAAATATCCCAATTCAAATGCATTAAAATGTTGTTTTCCATATTTATCAATAAATCTATTTAAATCAGGTGCATCTGTATTTTCACTATCTAAAATAAAATGCGATTTTTTACGAGATAACCCTATTTGTTTACTAATATCAGGAGCAACACTTCCTAAATAAAACAATTTTGTATCCAAATTCAAATTTTCATTAATTTTTTTTGCTACTGACATATGTATTATTGCTGATGCCATATTCTATCACCTTAACAATTATAACATAAAAAATATTTTTTTACTAAAAAAGAGGCCTATCTAGCCTCTATAATTAACTTTATAGCAGTTCTTTCTTCTCCATCAATGGAAATATCAGAAAATGCTGGTATACATATTAAATTTTTTCCACTTGGAGCAACAAAACCTCTTGCTATAGCAACTGCCTTAATTGCTTGATTTAGAGCTCCTGCTCCTACTGCTTGTATTTCAACTTTACCTTTTTCTCTAAATACATTAGCAAGTGCTCCTGCGACACTATTTGGATTAGATTTACTACTTACTTTAAGTGTTTCCATATATATTAATTCCTCTCTTTCTATACAATAATATATGAAAGAAATTTTTAATATATGATTTATTAATTATCTATTTTTTTTATGGCATCTTTTATTATATCTACACTATGTTGTAGTTTATTGATTTCTTCTTCAGTTAATTCAATATATATTCTTTGTTTTACTCCATCACTATTTACGACTGATGGTATACCCATAAAAATGTTATTTTCTTTATCATAACTCGATACTGTTAATATTGTATCTTCATCACCTAATATTGCATTTGTTATTCTTACTAGGCACATCCCAATTCCATAGCATGTTGCTCCTTTTCTATTAATTATTTCATAAGCTGCATTTTTTACTTCTTTTTCTATATCTATTAAATCTTGTTCTTCTAAAAAATTATCAATATTTTGGATTCCAACATTGGCATTACTCCATGGAACAAACTCTGAATCACCATGTTCTCCTACAACATAAGCATGAACATTTTTTGGATTAATATTTAACTTATTACCAACTAAATATCTTAATCTTGATGTATCTAAACTTGTACCAGTTCCTAAAACTCTATTTGGATTAAAGCCAGAATATTTCCATGTTAAATAAGTCATTACATCTAATGGATTAGAGGCTACTAAGAAAATCCCATCAAATCCATTGTCTACTACAGATTTTACGATTTCTTTAAAAATTTTACTATTTTTATTTATTAAATCCATCCTAGTTTCACCTGGGGCTTGATTAGCTCCTGCAGCTATAACTACAATTTTTGCGTCTGCACAATCACTATAATCTCCAACTCTTATATCTATTTTTGATGGACCAAATGCTAAACAATGATTTAAATCCATCACTTCTCCTTCAATTCTTTCTTTATCTAAATCGATTAAAATTAGTTCACCTACGTTAGTTTTTTGATTTAGTAATGCATAAGCATAACTCATTCCAACATTACCACAACCAATAATAACAACTTTATTTTTCATATTATCCTCCTATTATTATTATAGACCATTATTTTATTTTTAACAAATAAAAAAGAAAGTAACACTTTCTTATATGTTTTGATTATCTTGTATATTTTGTACAACAGGTATCTGTTGTTCTAATGTTGCTTGAGTATCAACAGCTTGTACTGGTTGTTGCTCTGGTACGACTGATTCTGTACTTGCAACATTTGGAATTTCTACAGGTTGCATAACTTGTGTATTTTCTAAGGGGTTTGCTCCTCCATATATTTGATGTGATTCATTATTATTTAAATCAATATTTTGTACAGGATTTGCACCTCCATATATTGGTGCTGCTTCTGTTGAAGATACCTCTGGAGTTACAACCTCTGGTGTTGCTTCTACTGGAGCTACCATTGGAGTTACAACCTCTGGTGTTGCTTCTACTGGAGCTACCATTGGAGTTACAACCTCTGGTGTTGCTTCTACTGGAGCTACCATTGGAGTTACAACTTCTGGTGCTGCTTCTACTGGAGCTACCTCTGGAGTTACAACTTCTGGTGCTGCTTCTACTGGAGCTACCATTGGAGTTACCATTGGAGTTACAACTTCTGGAGTCGCTTCTACTGGAGCTACCATTGGAGCTACAGCTTCTGCTGAAGAAGATTCTATTCCTTCTAAATTATTGTTTTGTGTATCTCCCATTGAAGAGTTCATCATTTCTGGAGTTATCTCCATTGGCGTTGAAGTATTTTCAACAGTATTTTGATTACTATCGATAGTAGATGGATTTTCCATAGGTTGACTAGGAATATTTTGCTCCATATTATTTACTTGTAATCCAGATAGATCTGTAATGCTTGTACTATTATTACTTGCAGAATCAACTTCTGGTACTGTTGTCGAGTTTTCTATTGGTGTTGGTACTGATGCAGCATTATTTAGCATATCATTAGCGCCTTCAATAGATTTATCACTTACACTATTTTCCTTCTTGTTTTTCTTTCCTGATGTTGCGATAAAAATTATTAATGCAATTATTAATAATAATACACCACCACTTATTAACATTCCTGGTATTGTTAAAAACCAACTAAAATCCATATATATCTACTCCCTTATTTTTATTCTATTATTATGATAACAAAAAAAAGTATCAATTGCAAACAATAATTCATTTTGACACTTCTTTACAATGTAAATATTGTCCAATATTTACTTTTTATTGGTTTTATTTCAAATTTCATTTCTTTTTTTGTGACTGGATGAATGAACTCTAATTTTGTCGCATAAAGCGCAATTTGTGTTTTATCTTGTTTTCCATATCTTTGATCACCACAAAGTGGATATCCTCTTTTTGCAAATTGAACTCTTATTTGATGATGTCTTCCTGTTTTTAAATTTATTTCAACAAGTGTTTTATTTTCTTTTTTGTTTTTTTGCAACACTTTATATTCTAATTCTGAATATTTACCATCGTTTTTTGTCGATATGATTGTATTACCATTACTTTCTTTTTTTAAATAATCAATAAATTTACCATTTGCTTCATTTAAGACCCCATCTACAACTGCTAGATATGTTTTCTTAAATTTATGTTCTTTTATTTGCTTTGTAATTCTAGTTGCTGCTTTTGATGTTTTTGCAAAAACCATTATTCCACCAACAGGTCTATCTAATCTATGTAATAATCCTAAATAAACATTGCCTGGCTTATGATATTTTTCCTTGATGTATTCTTTTACAAGACTATGAAGATCATTATCACCAGTAATATCACTTTGACTTAGTGTATTAGGTGATTTTTCAACAACTATAATATGATTATCTTCATATAAAACATTTAATTTAGTCATTTTTTTCCCATCTTCCATATATACCACAAGGAAGTATTAATTGATTTTCTGTAATGTTTAATCCTATTTCTCCACAAGTTATCTTACCTTTATGTTTTTTATTCACAATTAATGTTAATAAATTGCTTAATACTGTTGATGATAGCCCCGTAGTATAAGAATTAATTAAGAAAAATAATGGGTCTTCACTTAAAATTTCACTACACAAATTTATTAAATTATTTAGATCTTTTTCAATATTCCAAACTTCTCCATTACTACCTCTTCCATAACTTGGTGGATCCATAACAATAGCATCATATTTGTTGCCACGTCTTATTTCTCTTTTTACAAATTTAACTACATCATCTACTAAATACCTTACTTCAGCAGATTCATATCCGCTTACTTTAACATTTTCTTTACACCAATCTACCATTCCGCGCGATGAATCAACATGGGTAACACTTGCTCCTGCTGAAAGACATGCTACTGTGGCTCCTCCTGTATATGCAAATAAATTAAGAACTTTTATTTTCCTTTTACTTGATTTTATTTTATTAATCATAAAATTCCAATTATAGGCTTGTTCTGGAAAAAGTCCTGTATGTTTAAATCCCATTTGTTTTATATTGAATTTTAAATTTTTATATGATATTTCCCACGAAGATGGTGTTTTTTTTAAATTTTCCCAATATCCCCCACCTTTATTACTTCTATGATAAATAGCATTTATTTTATTTTTATACTTTTCAAATAAATTCCCATTATCCCATACTACTTGTGGATCAGGTCTTAATAAATAAATATTACCCCATCTTTCAAACTTTTCACCATTTGAAGCATCAATTATTTCATAATCTTTCCAACTATTTGTTACTTCCATATTTTCACCAACCATTCCTTCTTTATTATAGCAAATATTAAAAAATAATAGTAGCTAACTATTATCTTTTAATTTTTTATTCACTTCTAAATATTTAATAACAATTCTTCATATTCTAATTACACCACTAAAACGTGTTAATTATACAATATATAAATTAATATGTCAAAGAGCCTTTCCTGGGATTCCAACTACTGTTGAATTTTCTTTAACGTCTTTAACTACTACAGAGTTTGCGCCAATTTTTGTATTTTCGCCTATTGTGATATTTCCTAATATTTTTGCACCACACCCAATTACAACATTATTTTCTATTGTGGGATGCCTTTTCATACTTGTGTTTTCTACACCACCCAATGTTACTCCATGATAAATCATTACATTGTCTTTAATTACTGTTGTTTCTCCTATTACTACACCACATCCATGATCAATAAAAAATCCCTTTCCAATTACTGCTCCTGGGTGTATTTCAATACCTGTTTTTCTTTTTGCTTTTTCACTTGGATATCTCGCTATGAAATAGTGCTTCTTTTTGAAGAAGTAATGGGCTATTTTATAATATATCATTACTTTAAAATGTGGATATAAAATAACTTCTATATTTTTCTTTATTGCTGGATCTTTTTCTTTTATTAAAGCTATTTGTTCTTTTATAAATTTCATATTATCACCTATTATAATATATTAAAGAAAATATATGTAAGTAAGTTAATATATCACAAAAAAAGAGCAATTAGTTACTCTTTAAATTTTCTATGGTGCCGACGACGTAGAGGTCTACAACTTTTTTCGGCAATAACGATTCATAT
>CAZYZU010000044.1:0-8897 GCA_964652065.1 uncultured Muribaculaceae bacterium | reverse complement strand
AATTAATTTCTTTTAAGACATCACTTGATACTTCTAATTTTGTAATATTAGAAATATCAACATAATAAAACATTCTAATTAGTTTTATAGTTTTATCACTGACTATTCCTTGATTTGTATAACAATTACCACAGACATATCCACCTGATGTTGAATTTAGTGTAATTATATTTTTAGCGCTACCACAAATACTACATGAATCTATTATTGGAGTAACTCCTAAAAAAGATAAATATTTTAATTCTAAGATGGCGGTTAAAACTTCTGGAGAATATCCTTCTTCTATCTTTAATAATGTTTCTTTTAATAAATTAAAAAGTTCTTCATCATCATTTTGTTTTGATACTTGTGTTGTTAAATCTATAATAAGTGATGCGTAAGAAATATTTTTTAAATCCATTAGAGTCTTGTTAAATGAATTGATTACATCAACACCAATTAATGTAGATAAACCTTTTTCTTTATAGTAAATATGAAACTTACCATAAATCATTTTTCTACTTACTCCTCGTAATTTACTTTTCATATTACGACAGCCTTTAGAAATAATACCTATAGTTTTATGTTCTTTTGTTAAAACATTAAGAATCTTACTTGATTCACTATAATTAGTTTCACTTAATACTATTCCCTCTACTTCCTCGATTTTCATCTTCATCACTTCTTTTATCCATATTTTTTAAGAGTATATAATATTTTATATCTCCTGTTTCTTTAAATAATTTCCATATTACATCATTCATAAAATCACCTCTATTAATATAGTGGTGATTTCTTTTATTATTTATTCATCTTCTTCTAAACCTAATTCTTGGAAATATTTTTCTTGATCTCTCCAGTTCTTTAGGGTTTTAACGTAGGTTTCTAAATATACTTTTTTACCTAAAAACTTTTCCATATCATATCTTGCTCTTGTACCTATTTCTTTTAACATTGAACCTTGTTTACCAATAATAATCTTTTTTAAGTTTTCTCTATCAACTACAATCAAAACTTGAATATTTATAATATTATCTTCTTCTTCAAAACTTTCTACGTAACAAGTTACAGAATGAGGTATTTCATCTTTAGTTAATTCTAGAACTTTTTCACGAACTAATTCTGACATAATAAATTTTGTTGAAACATTAGTTAATTCTTCTTCTGAATAAATTCTTTCAGATTCTGGAATATTATCTTTTAAGCAATCAATTAATGAAGAAACATTATCATGCTTTCTTGCAGAAATTGGAATTATTTCTTTAAAGTCATATAATTCTTTTAATTCATTAATATCATTTAATAATTTTGTTTTATCTTTTACTAAATCTATTTTATTTAGAAGTAAAAATATAGGAACGCCTTTATCTTTAATTCTATTTAATATGAATTCATCACCTTTTCCAAAGCCTTTATAAATATCTATTAGGAATAAAACTACATCAACACCTTCAGTATTGTTATATGCTTTTTTATTTAATAAATTATTTAATTTATGGTTTGGTTTGGCAATACCTGGAGTATCTACAAAGATAATTTGTGACTCATCATCATTATAAATACCATTAATAATATTTCTTGTTGTTCCTGCTTTATCTGATGTTATCGCAAGTTTCATTCCTAAAATACTATTTAAGAGTGTGCTTTTTCCTACGTTTGGTCTTCCTACTAGGCTGACAAATCCACATTTCATATTAAATCATCCTCTCCAAATGGATATGGACATAGTTCACTTACTGTATGTTCTACATATTTACCATCTGTTGCATAACATCTTACTATTGCATCGTTATCAAATAATTCAGAAATCATTTGTCTACATACAAAGCAAGGCATTCCAATATTTCCTGATGATACCATTACATTAACTTCTTTGAAATCGCCTTTTTTATATCCAGCTGTTATAGCGCTATAAATTGCATTTCTTTCAGCACAAGTTCCCGCTCTTGTACTTGCATCTTCAACGTTTACTCCGCTAAATTCTTTTTTATCTTTCATAACTACTATAGCTGAAACTGGAAAATTGGATATTGGAACATATGCATTTTTATGTAAATTTCTTAATTTTTCTATCATAATAAACCTCCTATTAATGTTATTATTTTTGGTATGAATATTATTAATCCAACTATTCCTGAGATAAGTGCAAAAACAAGTACTCCTGCAGCGGCAGTGTCTTTAGCAATTTTTGCATAAGGATTTTTTTCTAAAGTTACAAGATCAACTAGATTTTCTATCGCTGTATTAAAAAATTCTGCCATTAGGACTAGTCCAATTAAAATTAAACAAATAATAAATTCTATTTTACTAACTTTTAAAAATACCGCTAATATTAAAACTAATATTGCACTTATTGTATGAAGTCTTAAATTTTGTTCATCTTTATATGCAGAAGCTATTCCATAAAAAGCATATTTAAAACTATTTCTTAATCTTTTTTTATCTAATTTAACAATCTTTTTGTCTTGTGATTTTGCATTCATTTAGTACTTCCTCCTGCTTCTTAAACATTATTTTTTCTTCTTCTTTTGTCATATGATCATATCCTAACAAATGATAAAATCCATGTACCGCTAAAAATGTTAATTCTCTTAAGAAAGAATGTCCATATTCTAGCGCTTGAGATTTTGCTCTATCAATAGAAATATAAATATCTCCAAGAAGTAATGTATCAGATTTACTTATTACTTTATCATCATCTTCTAAAGCAAATGTAATAACATCTGTTTCTCTATCAATATTACGATAATTCTTATTAAGATTATGAATATAGTCATTATCAACTATAATAATATTAAATTCTACATTCTTTAATTTTTCTTTTTTTATAGCAAATTCTAATACTTCTTCTACAGTCTCTAATTCTTTTATTTCTGTTTTAGTTTGATTAAATATTTCAATATTGTTCATAACTACTCCTTATATTAGTGATATTATTCCTAGTAAGATTATTACAGATACTATATTTAAGAATATTTCTGATTTAAAGAATGACGGTAATTTCTTACCAATCTTTCTCATTAAAGCATAAATATAATATCCTAAAACTCCACCACATATATTTAATATTATATCATCTACGTCAAATACTCTTCCAATTGATAATTGTACTAATTCAATTGATACTGATGCGATTACTGTTAATATTAAGACGAGATAGACTTTATTTGTTTTAATATAGTGTGTTGTAAAAAATCCAAATGGTAAAAATAAAATCATATTACCTAAAACATTCTTTAAAAACAATCTACTACCAAGTCTATATCTTAATATCTCTTTAAAAGGAATAAAGTTATTACTACTCCAACTTACATCATCTTGGAATGTTACAACTTGGAATAAACATAATATATAAATGATAAATGATAGCATTAATAATTCTTTATATAAAGTTAAGTGCTGTCTATTTTTGATTAAATAAGTAATACGAAGAGATACTAGTACCACAACTGATATTAAAACCATTGGCCAAGTAAGACTAATTAAATTTTGAATTGTTCTAGTTACTTGACTCATCCTCTTCACCTTCTTTAATTTCTTCTATATTTATATCTTCAATACTTTCTGTATCTGTTATATCTTCTTTTACCTTAAAAAATACATCTACTATTATTCTACTATCTTTTTCAGTCTTTTTCAAAACATTTTTATAAATAATAGAATCTTTGTATCCTAATTTAGTTTTTAATTTTTCTTCTCCTAGTTTTATTGCGTCTTTTGAGATGTTATCTATAGTATATTTTTTTGTTTTTACATTTGTCTTTTCAAGCTTTACATAATTAAAACTTATTGGAATAATAGAACTACTCAGAATAGGTCTTCTTTTCATATTATAACTCTTATATTTATTATTTAGTAAAAAGATACTTTTATTAAAAAACTTTAATTCTAATCTATTTGTTTTTTCTCCTGTTTTTTTTACTACTCGATAATTTTTAGGCAAATTAACTTCTACTTGATACCAAACTTCTCCAAAGACATTTCCTATAGCTTTTGTTTTTGTCATTGTTTTTAAATCTTTTGTAATAAAGCCACTAATTAGAACTTCTCCTTTTTTGACATAGTCATACTTTTTCTTTTTTATTTCTCCATGAGTTGCATCTATAGATAAAATCATTGCATTTTTCTTAGCAATTATATTTTGGGTTTTATTATCTTTTTCTTTTTTATTTTTAATTCTTTCTTCGACTTTAATAGTGTACTTTGTACCATTTTCTTCTATTTCTAACCATTCTATTTTATCAGTTTCTTTTTCTAAAATTTTTTTCTTTATTTCTTCTTTTTTCTTAAAACTTACTTTGAAGTGATATTTTTTAATACCAAATTCTTCTAAATCATTAATTATTAAATCTCTTATTTCACTTTTACGATGTTCTATTTTAATTGAAAACACTATATTAGATAATAATTCAATTAAGATGATACCAATAAAAATTGATATTAAAAAGACTGAATATTTTTTTATTAAATCTTTATATCTAATTAAACCATATTTTCTAATAACGCTAACTTTATAACTAGTTTTCTTTTTTTTGATGATGTTATATCCTATATCATCTACTATTATTATAGAGTATTTATCATGATTTTCTAGATAATATAGAGAAATTTTTTCTTTTATCAACTCTTTTATAAATCTTTTTGTATTTTTTCCAACTATTTTTAATTTATATTTATTATTCATTGGAATCTACCTCAATATTTAAAACTTTACCATTAATTAAAACTTCATCATCTAATAGTTTTGATAAATATAAATTTTTTCCTTTGATAATTACTCTTCCAGTTGGTATTTGAAATGATATTCTCTCATTTTCTAAAGAAATTATTTTTATATAATTTATAATATATACTCTATCATTAAAGACCGTTAATCTAAATTCATTGTCGTTTATATATTCTCTTACTTTGTTAAACATATTATCACCTATTTAAGAATATGTTTTAGTATTTAAAATAAGTAGTTTCTTAGAAAATAAAAATTGATAATTACTTATCAATTTAATTTAGATTTAATTATTTCACTTACAGTTTTCATATCTGCCTTACCTTTTACTTGTGGTGAAACAGTTTTCATTACATTACCCATATCTCTTATACCTGTTGCATTAACTTCTTTTATTGCAGCTTCAATTATTTCAATCACTTCTTCTTTGCTTAATTGTTCAGGTAAATATTTTTTTAAAACAGTTAATTCTTGTTCTGTTTGTTCTACTAAATCAGTTCTATTTGCTTTTTTAAATTCTTCAATAGAATCATTTCTCATTTTGATTTGTTTATTTACTACATCAATTAATAATTCGTCATTAACTTCTGCTTTTTTATCAATTCTTTCTTTATCAAGAGCAGCTTTAACCATTCTAATAACAGTAAGTGTTTCTTTATCTTTTTCTTTCATTGCTGTAATCATATCTTTTTTTAATTCTTCTACTAAATTCATATTATCATCTCCATTACTTATTATACTCTTTATTTTATTTTTTTCAAACGTTATAAAAAGAAAAGAGACTATATTAGTCTCTACTTGAACGATCTCTTTTTCTAGAATTCTTAATTCCTTCTTTTTTAGCATTACGTCTTCTAACGCCTGGTTTATCGTAACATTCTCTTTTTTTGCATTCTGAAGGGACACCGTCTCTAGCTACCTTTTGCTTAAACTTTCTTAAAGCCATATCTAGATTACCGTTTTTAACAGTGACTTGAGTTGCCATATTATCCCTCCCTTCGCTTTTACTAAAATTGATTATATCAAAGATTTCTTTGAAATTCAAGGATTTTCGACAAGTTTTTTTAAATTTTTACAACACTTAAGTTGTTTTTTTGTATATTTAGCTACTTTAGAGGACATAAATCATCATTTGCGACACGTCTTATGGAAGAACCTACACCCACTCCTGCTTCTGATAATAGTTTAATAACATTTACAAAAGCATTAATTATTGTTCCACTAATATAGCTTGTTGCGCCTCCTGTAATAGTATCTAATTGTTCTTCTTTTATACTTTTCAATTTCGACACTCTTTTGGATGAACTATTCCATCAAAAACTCCTGATAAGAATATTATAGCGGACGCTACACCTATCGCAACCCATGCTGAAAATCCTCCTGATATCCTTTCTAATTCTTCTTCTTTTATTTTTCTCATTATTCCTCCTTCCAACAAGTTTTGAATATATTAAATATTTTTTCTTTTTTATTATAGATTGTTAATTTAATATAATCATTTTCTCTATATTTCTTATCAAAAATAGTTTTTATTATTACTTCATGATAAGAGATATTATTTCTTTTTAACACATTCCTTTCTACATTTATTAAACTCATTCGTACTTTCTTATTATCAATTAAAATAGATTTACTCTCTTGAAGTAATTTTAAATCTTCATCTGTTATAATTAATTCTAAGTATTTATCACTTATTACAATAGAATCTATATTTTTAAAAGTACGATAGTTTTTTGTTAATAAATTTATCATAAACACAATACTTATTATTAAAAATATAAAAGAAAGACTTATTATTAACTGATTGTTTTCATAATTTTTCTTCATTAATTATACTATTTTCTAATTTTATTATTCTTTGAAATAAATCTTTATTATCAAAGCGGTGGGATATTACGATAATAGTTTTATCTTTTAAATAATTAAATATATTTAAAAGAATCTGTCTTTCTTTTTTAACATCAATTTGACTTAGGGCTTCATCAAAAATGTAGATATCACTTTTCTTTAATATACTTCTAGCTAGTATTATTCTTTGTCTTTCACCTCCACTGAAATTAAAGCCATTTTCTTCTACAATACTATCTATTTTTCCTACTTCATTTGAAAAAGTAAGCTTCATTACTTTTTTTACTTCAGCCTCTTCTTCATTATTTAGAGAAATATTATTATAGATAGTATCATTAAATAAAAATTCTTGTTGTGAGACATAAGTTATATTCTTTCTTAATGTATCTAAGTGATAGTGATTAATATCAATATTATTAATTGTTATATTACCAAATGGTATTTCTACATATCTCATTAATAATTTTACTAAGGTGCTTTTACCTGTGCCACTCGGTCCATACAAAAATATTTTATCTTTTTCTTTTATTTCTAAATTGATATTTTTTAAAAGAGTTTTACTATTATAAGAATAATTTAAATTATTATATCTGATATCTCCTCCTAAATTATATCCTATATAATAATTACTTCCTTCGAATACTTCTTTTTTAATAGTAAATAAATCTTCAATTCTCTCTATTGATGTTTTATATTTTGGATAATCATTAATTAAATCAATTATACTTTTAAAAGATGATAAATAAAAACTTAATATACTTTGGTAGATAATCATTTCGCTCAAAGTAATTTTTCCTTTTATTATAAAAGAAGTACCTAAGTATAAAATTATAACTGTAAATAAATCATGAATAATATTTTTTATTATTTGGTTGGTTTCTGTGATTAAAGTTAGTGAGTAAAGTGAAGATAGATAATTTTTATATTTTATCATGAATTTATCTATAGTTTTCTTTTCGATATGCATTCCTTTTATAGCATCAACACTTGATAATGTTTCAATTAAATAAGAATTGATTTTTTCTTCTTGTCTATAATATTTATTTGTTTTTTTCTTAGTATTATTTTTTAGAAGAAAATTAATTGTTATTAAAGAAATTAATAAACATATTGATACTAAAGTCATAGTTTTATTAATGTTAAAAAGAATTACTATAAAAATAATAATACAAAGAATATCAGTTGTTATAGAGGTAATTAATTTAGCTAGAAAATTTTTAATTACACCTAAATCTTTTATTCTTGAAATGACTTCTCCTGTTGTTCTATTTTTATAGTATAGGTATGGAAGTAAAACAATCTGTTTATATGTTTTAGTAGTAATTACTTCATCAAATATTTCACTATATTTTAATAATATTATATCTCTTAAGTATGCGGATAATTCTTTTAATATATATAATATTAAAACTATATAACTAATTAAATATAGGTTTTTATCTACATTATAATTAATAACATATTCTAATAAATATTTAAAATGAAATGCAGATAAGACATTTAATAAAAAATAAAATATAGTTAAAAGTGTTAAAAATACAATATATTTTTTCTCTTTTTTAACAAAATTAGTAATTGTATCTTTAATAATCTTTTTTTCAGAAAATATAGGTAATTTCTTTGTTGGTTTTAAAAAGATATAGTTATTACTTGTTTGTAATTTAAATTCATTTATTGATATTATCTTTTTTCCTTTAGCAGGATCCATAATTAACATCTTTTCATTTAAAAAATCAATATCATAAATAACTATAAAATGTTGATAGCTTTTATTTAAAATAACATGGGCAATACATGGTAAGTTATTTGCGTCTATTTCTTCAATATTTCCGTTTAAAGCATTAGCTTCAAATCCTAATTTTTTAGATGCCTCAATTAATTTAAACGCTGTTACACCACATTTAGTAGTATTTGTTAAGTCTCTCAAATATTCTTTTGAAGCATTTCCTCCATAATGCCTAATAATTGAAAGAAGTGAACAAACTCCACAATCTTTAATACCATCTTGTAAGACTACTTTCATATAACATTTATTTAACCTCCTACTTTATTATTAGTAAGAGATTTGAATTTTCCTTAAAAAAATTAAAAATTTATAAAAAAAATAAAACAGTCCTAAGACTGTTTTTATTCATAATGGTGTCCGCGAGGCGACTTGAACGCCTGACCGATCGCTTAGAAGGCGATTGCTCTATCCAGCTGAGCTACGCAGACATATTTCAACTAGCAATTAAGATTATACACTAAAACGTTGCTAGTTTCAATACCTTTTTTTATTTTTTTATGGTAACCGCTAATTTTTATTTGGAATTCCGTTTTAATGTAGAAAACTGAAATAAGTATG
>CAZYZU010000043.1:0-9143 GCA_964652065.1 uncultured Muribaculaceae bacterium | reverse complement strand
ACATATTTCTATGTTCTTTTTATTTAGTGTGAACTTTAAAGGTATTATAATCTTTGATTATTTTTTTTTATGCTAATTTTATAATTGATAGAGTTATATCATGATAGTTATTTGATACAGGTGATGTGTTAATAAATGTTATAATGTCCCCAGCAGATGCTACAAAGTTATGTTGTAGTTCTGATGAGAATGAAGTTGCTTGATTAGCAATATATTCTGATGCAGTTGGAACTGTTACACCATTTATTTGAAGTGTTACTCCAAGATCTCCTGGTGTTCCTGCATTATTAATTATGGAACTAAAATTTAACAAATAAGTTCCTGTTTCATTTATTATTAATTGGTTTGGAGCAGTAAATGTAAAAGATGATCATGTTGAATTAATTAATGTTCCTAAATTTAAATTTGTATTTGAAGCTACATTTTGTGTTCCATCATATCCGACTAATACACTATTAATTATTGGTGCTATACCAGTTGGTCCTGTAGAACCAGTGGGACCAGTTGGCCCTGTTTCTCCTTGTATTCCTTGAGAACCAGTCGCACCAGTTTGTCCTGAATTTCCTGGAAGACCTTGAATTCCTTTTGGACCAGTTGCGCCAGTAGGACCTTGAGTTCCAGGATTGCCTTGAATACCTTGTGGACCAGTAGGGCCGGTTGGACCATTAGTTCCTACAAGATATATTTTTTGCATATGTTTATGATGTCTTTCATCATTACAAAAATTGTTCATTTTATCTTTTCCTTTCTATTAATAATATATGTTTTTATAGTAAGTATGTTATAATATTTATATAAAGGAAGTGGGATTATGGCTAATGTAGTTATAGTTGGAGCTGGTGCTTCAGGACTTGCTGCGGCAATATCTGCTGCAAGAGGAAATAACAGAGTAATATTACTTGAAAGAAACAGTGTTTGTGGTAAAAAGATACTTATGACAGGTAATGGTAGATGTAATTATTATAATGATGATATTAATATTTCTCATTATCATAGTAATGATTTATCTAAATTAAATAATATTATTACTAAAGATAATTTATCTAAGGTACTTAGTTTTTTTGATTCTATTGGTATAATCCCTAAAATAAAAGATGGATATTATTATCCTAATACTAATCAAGCAATAACTTTTAGAAATTCTTTGTTAACTGAGGCTTTATCATTTGGAGTTGATATTTGTTATGATACGTATGTTAAAGATATAGAAAAAGATAATAATACCTTTAGAGTTATTACAAACAATAATAAATATATTTGTGATAAAGTTATTATTTCTACTGGTGGTAAATCTTATCCTATTACGGGAAGTGATGGTAATGGCTATTCTTTATTAGAAAAATTAGGACACAGTAAAACTGATATTTTACCTAGTCTTGTACAATTAAAAGGTAATGGTAAATTTTTGAAAAAGTGGTCTGGTATTAGAGTTTTATCTAAAGTATCATTATATGAAGACGATAAATTTATAAAAGATGAACTAGGAGAAATTCAACTTACTGATTATGGTATTAGTGGAATTTGTGTAATGCAGTTAAGTAGTATTGTAACAAGAGGCATTAATACTAATAAATCTGAAAAGATTTTTATTAATTTTTTACCTGATTATGATGAAGTGAGTTTTTCTAAATATTTAGAAATTAGGAATAATAAATTAAAAAATAGAAGTATTTATCAGTTGTTAGAGGGAATAGTTAATTATAAATTACTTAATGTATTATTTGAAGTATCTAAATTAGATAAAAATAAGAAATTAGAAGAGTTATCTGATATAGAAAAAAACATGTTAATTAAGAATATTATTTCTTTTAGTTTTGAAGTTTCTGGAATTAATTTTTTTGATAGAGCTCAAGTATGTGCTGGAGGTATTCCTTTAAGTGAAGTTAATCTTTTAACGATGGAATCTATGAAAGTTAAAAACTTATATATAACAGGTGAAGTTTTAGATGTTGATGGAGACTGTGGTGGATATAATTTATGTTTTGCATTTTTAACTGGTATAATTGCTGGAGAAAATATTTAAATGCATTATAAGGAAGTTAAAGGAATTTTATCTAATACTAATGGTATGAATATTTATAGAGGTTGTTCTCATGGTTGTATTTATTGTGATTCTAGAAGTAAATGTTATCAAATGGATCATGAATTTACTGATATTGAAATAAAAAAGGATGCTGATAAATTACTTGATGTAAAACTTAGAAGTGCAAAGAAAAAGTTTATGATTGGTACTGGTTCTATGGGAGATCCTTATTGTCATGTTGAAAGTGATGAGAAATTATTTAGAAGATGTTTAGAAGTGATTTATAAATATAGTTATGGAGTTTCTATTCAAACTAAGTCAACTAGACTTTTAAGAGATTTGGATCTTTTATGCAAAATAAATGAAAAAAGTAAAGTAGTTGTTAATGTTACTTTAACTACATTTGATGAGGAATTATGTAAAAAAGTAGAGCCTAATGTTTCAACTACTAAAGAAAGATTTGAAATGTTAAAAATATTAAGAGATAACAATATACCAACTATTGTATGGTTATGTCCAATACTTCCATTTATAAATGATACAAAAGAAAATATTAAAGGTATAATGGATTATTGTATTAAAGCAAAAGTTTATGGAATAATTTGTTTTGGAATGGGACTTACTTTAAGAAAGGGAAATAGAGAATATTTTTATAATTGTTTAGATAAAATGTTTCCTGGTTTAAAAGATAAATATATAAAAAATTATGGAGATAAATATTCTATTAATAGTTTTAATAATAATCAATTAATGAAGTTTATTAGTGATGAATGTGATAATAATGATATAATATTTGATAATAATAAATTATTTAAATATATGCATGAATTTGAAGAAAAAAATAATCAATTAAGTTTATTTTAAGAGGTAATTATGATAAGAGTTAGACAAATAAAAGTTGAAATAGAAAAAGATAATGATGATTATATAAGAAGTGTTTGTTCTAAAAAACTTAGAATTGATACTAAAGATATAGTTAGTTATAAAATAAGTAAAAAATCTATTGATGCAAGACATAAACCAAATATATTTTATTCTTATGTTTTAGATGTTGAAGTTTTAAATGAAGATAAAATATTAAATAATAAAAGAGTTAAAGATATTAGTAAAACACCAATTGAGGAATATATTTATCCTGTTATGGGGAATAAGGAATTAAGTAATAGACCAGTTGTTGTTGGTGCAGGTCCATGTGGATTATTTTGTGCATATATGTTAGCTAAAATGGGTTATAATCCTCTTGTTATTGAAAGAGGTAGTAATGTTGATGAAAGAGTTAGTGATGTAGAAGAGTTTTGGAATAATGGTAAACTTAATTTATCATCAAATGTTCAGTTTGGTGAGGGTGGAGCTGGTACATTTTCTGATGGTAAACTTAATACTTTAGTAAAAGATAAAAAACATATTCAAAAAATGATATTTTCTATTTTTGTAGAATGTGGAGCTCCTAAAGAAATATTATATGAGGCTAAACCTCATATTGGGACTGATTTACTTCGCAATGTGGTTAAAAATATGAGAAATAAAATAATATCAATGGGTGGAGAATTTAGATTTAAGACATGTTTAACAAATATTATTACAAATAATAATAAGATTTCTAGTATTGAAGTAAATAACAAAGAAGTAATTAATACTAATGTTTTAGTTCTTGCGATAGGTCATAGTGCAAGAGATACTTTTAAAATGTTATATGATAATAAATTTATGATGGAAGCAAAACCTTTTGCCGTTGGTATTAGAATTATGCATCAAGCTAGAATGATTAATAAAGTTCAATATGGTGATAAATATAGGCTCCTTCCAGCAGCTAGTTATAAATTAACTTATAAAGCTAGTAATAATAGGGGCGTATATACTTTTTGTATGTGTCCAGGTGGAGTAGTAGTTAATTCTTCAAGTGAAAAGGATAAATTAGTTATAAATGGAATGAGTAATTATAAAAGAGATAGTGATAATTCTAACAGTGCAGTTATTGTTACTGTTAATCCAAGTGATTTCGGTAAAGAACCATTAGATGGAGTAGAATTTCAAAGAAAATTAGAATCTTTAGCTTATAAGGAAGGAAATGGAATGATACCAATTCAGTTATATGGGGATTTAAAAAGGAATGTTTTATCAACTGAATTTGGAGAAGTTTTACCAATATTTAAAGGAAATTACGCTTTTTCTAATATTAGAAATATATTACCTAGCTACGTTATTGATTCTTTAATTGAAGGAATTGATGCTTTTGATAAAAAGATAAAAGGATTTAATAGAGATGATTCTATAATTGTGGCAGTAGAGTCTCGTACATCTTCACCTGTAAAAATTATAAGAGATGAAAACTTAGAAAGTAATATTATGGGTATTTATCCTGCAGGAGAAGGTGCTGGTTATGCTGGTGGAATAGTATCTGCTGCGATAGATGGTGTAAAGGTTTTTGAAGAGATTGTAAAAACTTATAAATCTTTGAAAAAATAAATTAATATGATAAAATTAGTTTAAGGAAAGGGATATATTATGAAAGAAGAAAAAGTAAATGAAGCTATAAAATACGCAAACGCTACTAATAAGATTGAAGATATGGATATGACAAAGGAAGAACTTACAGAACTAAAAGACGTTATTTTAAAAGATTCTGATAATAAAAGTTTTTTATATAACTTAGTTAATAAATTAAAGAAAAGAGAAGAAAAAAAAGATGTCAAGAATAGAAGATGATTTATTAAATTATGAATCAAAATATGAAAAGAATGGTGTTTTAGTTAATAAACTGGGAATAGATGATGCTAATACTTTAGAGAAAGTTGAAAGAGTGGCAACTAGTTATAAATTAACTAAGTTATTTTTAGAAAATGAGAAACAAGATTTTGATGTTAATCATTACTTAAGTATTCATAAATATTTATTTGAAGATATTTATCCTTTTGCGGGAGAAATTAGAAATGAAAATATAAAAAAACAAATTCCTTTTTGTTTACCAAATTTAATATATCCTAATTTAGAAGAAACTTTAAGAAAAGCAAAACAAGATAGTGATAGAATTAATAGTAGAGAAGAGTTAGTCGATTTTTTAGCTTATTATTATGCTGAGTTAGATATAATACATCCTTTTAGAGAAGGCAATGGAAGATGTGAGAGAGAGTTCTTACGTCAATATACTGATAAAATTTGTAGAGATAATAATATTGGTGATTATTCTCTAAATTATGATTTAATTGAAGATAAAGATGCATTTATAAAATCAGTTATTATAGCTGATAGTACATGTGATACTACTTATTTAAAAGAATTTATTAATCATATTGTTGTTTCAAAGAATGTTAAACATAAATAAAAAGATAAGGTTATGACTTTATGGAAAATCGCAAACAATTAATTGGTTAAAGAAGTTAGGTTATTAATAAAAAACGAGATTAGTATTTAATCTCGTTTTAATCTATAACAAAAGGACATTTACTACGATCTTCAAAACCTTTAGTAAGAGCATCTTCATAATAAGAACACTTCTCATCAATTACTTTTAAGGTTTCATTTAATTCATTAATTTCTTCTTCAACAAGTTTTCTTTGTTTTAAAAATAATTCGTATCTATCTTTTAGTGTTTCATCACCTTGATTACACATATCAACAAATTTCTTAATATTTTTAATGGACATTCCTGACTTTTTTAAGTATTCAATAGTTCTAAGTCCTCTTAAATCTTTTTCGGAAAAAAATCTTATACCACCTTTATTTCTTTTAATCATTGGTAATAATCCATTTTTGTCATAAAATCTAATTGTAGATGTTGCAGTATTTAAAATATTTGCTACTTCACCAATTGAATAATTCATATTTTACATCTCCTTAATTTTTTTAAAAAAGTATTGACTTAAACCTTTGTTTAAGTGTTAACATCATATTAACACAAGAAAATGATTTTTGTCAATTGTGTAAAAAGGAGGAAAAGAAATGAACAAAAAATTAATAGCTGTAATAATTGCAGTAATTGTGGTAATTGGGATTGGAGGATTTTTATTAATAAATAATAATCGAAGTAATTCTGAAAATACTACAGTAACAAATAATAATTCAAGTTCAGAAAAAAACAATACAAAAAATGAAATAAAAGGAGATAGTAAAGTGTTAGTATTATATTTTTCACAAAGTGGAAATACTGAGACAGTTGCAAACTTTATTCATGATGAAGTAGGTGGAGATATTATAAAACTAGAAACAGTTAAAGAATATCCATCAGATTATGATGAATTAGTTGATTATGCACAAGAAGAACAAAAGGATAATGGCAGACCAGAGTTAAAAACAGTAATTGATAATATTAGTCAATATGACACAATATTCTTAGGATATCCAAATTGGTGGGGAGATATGCCAATGCCAATTTATACATTCTTAGATAATTATGATTTATCTGGAAAAACTATTGCGCCATTTATTACTCATGGTGGAAGTGGACTTTCTTCTACACCTTCTAATATTCAAAAAGAAGAAGCTGATGCGACTGTAACGGAAGGTCTTGCTGTATCAGGAGATAGTGCAAGTAGTTCAAAAAATGATGTTAACGAATGGCTTAATAAATTAGGTTATTAGTAATAAGTTAAATAATAAAATAAGGATGGTAATATGAAAAGAAAACTAAAAATATTATTAGATATTATAATGACGTGTTTATTTATTATTTTAATGGGTTATCATATAGTTGGAGAGGCTACTCACGAAATAATTGGAACAATTACTTTTATATTATTTATTATTCATAATATTTTAAATATTAAATGGTATAAAACTATTTTAAAAGGTAAACATAATCTAGTAAGAATATTTCATATAACAATTAATTTATTATTATTTATATCAATGATTGGTATGATGATAAGTGGCATAATGATATCAGGATCTGTATTTAGTTTTCTTAATATTAAAATATCTATGTTTGGAAGAGATTTACACATGATATCTACTTCATGGGGATTTGTCTTAATGTCAATTCACGTTGGAATACACTTAACTACTTTGCTAAATAAAATTAATAAAAAACTAAAAGATAATACATTTGAATATGTAAATTATTTTATTCAAGTATTAATTGTAATATTTGGCGTATATTCATTTATTAGTCAAAAACTAGTAAGTGATATGTTCTTGCTAAGTCACTTTAAATTATTTAATTATGAACAAAGTATGTTTATGTTTTACTTACAATTTGTAGAAATAATACTAAGTGTTGTAATAGTTATCAATTATTTATTAATTTTAATTAAGAAAGGGAAAAAGTAAAATGAAAAATATATTAATAATATCAGGTCATACTGATTTAAATGATTCAGTTGCAAATAAAACAATATTAGAAGAGTTAGAAAATAAATTACCAGATGCAGAAATATCTTATTTAGATAAATTATACCCAGACTTTAAAATAGATGTTAAAGCAGAACAAGAAAAACTACCAAAAGCTGATATTATAGTTTTACAATATCCAGTATTTTGGTATTCAATGCCATCTTTATTAGAACGTTACATAGAAAAAGTATTTGAGTATGGCTTCTCACATGGGACAGACGATATGAAATTAAAAGGTAAGAAATTAGTAGTATCTTTAACTACTGGAGCAAAAGAAGAAATGTATACAAAAGATAATATGGGGAAAATTGATAGTTTCTTAAATCCAATAAAAGCTACTTGTAAGTTATGTGAAATGAACTATCTTGGACATATTTATACTGGTGGAGTATCATTTGCCTTTAGAAGTGAACCAGGTAAGATTGAACAAATGAAATTAATTTCAAAAGATCATGCAAATAGATTAATAAAATTATTAAATGATGCTTAAACAAAAGATAACAATTTGTTATCTTTTTATTTTGACATAGTAATTTACATATATTTTCTACTAATTTCTTATAATTAGTGTTTAAATATTTCTTTATAAAATATTAAATTTAAGTATAAAAATTACAAATCATATTGAATTGGTAAGTTCTTTTTTTTCTATGAAAAACATAATTACTATATAAAAGGAGGATTTATGTTTTTTAAAAAGATTGACAAAAGAATTAAGATAATTTTAATTATAATATTAATATTATTTGTATCTATTATTTTACGTGTATTTAAGATACAGGTATTTGATTATAGTAAGTTAAAACGTTTAGCTGATGATTTATGGAGTAGAGATTTAGAGGTGGCTGCAGATAGGGGTAAGATACTTGATAGAAATGGGGAAGTGTTAGCTGATAATGTTACTACTACAAGTTTGGTTTTAGTTCCTAATCAAATAAAAAATAAAAAGGAAGTAACAACAACACTAGCGTCTATTTTAGGAGTTAGTTTTGATGAAATGAAAAAACATGTTTATAAAAAAACTTCAATTGAACGAGTTCATCCTGAAGGAAGAAGACTATCTTATGAAATTGCTGATAAGATTAATAGTTATTCTTATGAGGGAGTTTATTTAGTTAAGGAATCTAAAAGATATTATCCGTATAAAACACTACTTGCTAATTCTCTTGGTTATGTAGGAATAGATAATCAAGGACTTTCTGGACTTGAAATGCAATATGATAAAGTTTTATCTGGTACAAGTGGAGCTATTAAATATTTTTCTGATGCTAAAGGAAATCAACTTAATTTATCAGATGTTTATGTTGAACCTGTTAATGGTATGAATATTCAACTTACTATTGATATTAATATTCAACAATCTGTTGAAAGAGAACTTGATAATATTGTTGATATGTTTGCTCCCGACATGGCACTTGCTGTTGTAATGAATCCAAAAACCGGAGAAATTTTAGCAATGGGAAATAGACCTAGTTATGATCCTAATAATTATCAAGATTATTCTTTAGAAAGTCTTAGTCAAAATCTTCCTATATTTTCATCGTATGAACCAGGTTCTACTTTTAAAATTATGACAACTGCGGCATCAGTTGAGGAAAAAGTAGTTGACCTTTTAAAAGATCATTTTTATGATTCTGGTTCTGTTCATGTAGATGGAGCAGTTATAAAATGTTGGAAAGCTGGAGGACATGGGGAACAAACATTCTTGCAAGTATTACAGAACTCTTGCAACCTAGTAGCACAGCGAGAGATACCAATAAATGCTCAAAAAGTATTGAAAGTAAAGGCTTTT
>CAZYZU010000042.1:0-9715 GCA_964652065.1 uncultured Muribaculaceae bacterium | reverse complement strand
ATATTCAAATTAATTTATCTTTTTATTTAGTGAGTACTTGACAGGTACTAGTATCTATTAATCTCTTTTTTTATAACATATTTTTTCTTTTTACATATAATTATGTAGGAGGTTACTTATGTTTGGAGATAATTTCTTTAAAAAAGTTGAAAAAAAGACTAATGTAGATAAAGGAACTATTATGTCATTAGCAAAAAAATTGCAAAATTCTAATATGAAAGATGAGGCTGTTCTTAGGGATATGGTTCAGGAGATATCAGCTCTTACTGGTAAAAAAGTTGAAAAAGAAAAAGAAGACAAAATAGTTAATGCTATTGTTGCTGATAAAGTTCCTAAAGATATAGATAAAATGTTTTAGGATTATTTAGAAGACTACAAAAAGACTTTAAATAGTTCTTTTTTTATTGCATATATCCATATTATTTGACATAGATTTAAATGAATAAAGGAGAATGTATATGGAAAAGCAAGAAATAATAAAAAATATTGCTGCCAGAAGTGGTGGTGATATCTATCTAGGTGTAGTTGGAGCTGTTAGAACTGGTAAAAGTACTTTTATAAAACGTATGGTAGAAACTTTAATTGTTCCTAATATTGAAGATGAATATGAAAGAAAAAGAGCATTAGATGAGATTCCTCAAAGTGCCGCTGGTAAAACGATTATGACTACAGAGCCTAAATTTGTTCCTAATAATGCTGCTACTATTAACATAGAAGATTTTAGTTGTAATATAAGATTAATTGATTGCGTTGGATATGTTATTGATAAAGCAGTTGGTGCAGAAGATGATAACGGTCCAAGAATGGTTAAAACACCTTGGTATAATGAAGAAATCCCTTTTGTTGAAGCAGCTGAAGTTGGAACTGAGAAAGTTATAAAGGATCATTCCACTATTGGTATTGTTGTTACTACTGATGGTTCTATTGGAGAATTTGATAGGAATGACTATTTGGAAGCGGAACATCGTGTCATAAATGAGTTAAAAAGTATTGGTAAACCATTTATTGTAATATTAAATTCTGTTCACCCTACTTTACCTGAAACGGAGAGATTAGCTGATTCATTAAAAGAAGAGTATGATGTTCCTGTTATGCCAATTAGTATTGAGGCAATGAATGAAAAAGATATGTACAATATTTTAAAAGAAGCATTATATGAATTTCCAGTACTTGAAGTTAAGGTTAATATGCCTGAATGGATAGCTATATTAAATCATAATCATCCAATAAAAAAGGAATATATGAACTGCATTAAAGAAAGTGTTGTTGAAGTTGATAGATTAAAAGATATTGAATCAATTACAAGTCATTTCTTAAACAATCCTATGATTGAAAAAAGCTATCTATCTGATGTTGATCCTTCAACTGGTATTGTTACTATTAATTTAACTGCCCCAGCATCACTATATAATAAAACATTAACTGAAATAATTAATGTTGACGTTAAAAATAAAGCAGATTTATTATCGTTATTCCAAGATTTTAGTATTGCTAAAAAAGAATATGATCAAATAAAATATGCTCTAAAAATGGTTAAACAAACCGGATACGGAGTTGCTACACCTTCACTAGAAGATATGAAACTTAATAATCCAGAAGTAGTTAAACAAGGTCCTAGGTATGGTGTTAAATTAAAAGCTATAGCGCCATCCATACATATGATTAGAGTAGACGTTGAATCGACATTTGAACCAATTATTGGTAGTGAAGTTCAAAGTAAAGAATTAATTGACTATTTAATGAAAGATTATAAAACCGATCCAACAAGTATTTGGAAAAGTGAAATATTTGGTAGAAGTTTAGATAATATTGTACAAGAAGGTATTCAGTCAAAAATAAATCTAATGCCAGATAACATTAGATTTAAACTTCAACAGACATTAACAAAAGTAGTTAATAAAGGTTCTAATAATATGATTGCTATTGTAATTTAGAGGGTAACCTCTTTTTTATTTGACATTTTTTGCTTCTTTTAAAATATTCTTAATATCATTACCATATATTATATTTCCTAAGTCTATTTCTTTAGTTATGTTTTTTAAGTCTTCTATATTAATATAAAATTTGCGATTAAAATATTTTTTTCTTTTTATATATTTAAAATCTTCATAGTTATCAGTCTCTAAATAAAATTTTTCATTTTGATGAATTACAATTCTAAAGTCTGCTCCTGATGTAAATTCATTATCATCTATTTTGATTAAATCTAAAAAAACACCTAGTTTTTTATTTGGATAAACATTTATTTTATAAAATCCATTTAAATTTAAATTAAATCTGTTTTCTACTTTATTTAATAATTCTTTTATTATATTAATTAATTCTAATTTATTATTTATATCTGTTTTTTTAAAATAATAAATGTTTAAAAATATGGATAATAACTCATCATTTATTTTTTCAACCTTCAATCTATCACCTACTACATTATTCTATGAAAAAAGAACTAGATAGTTCTAGTCCTTTAACATTAAAGTGTTTCAATTCCACTTAATTCTTCTATTTGAGTTAATACTTCTTTAACGCCTAATTTTGTAACGCTTGAAAATAATACTAAATTATCCCCAACAACTAAATCTAAAGTATCTTTAATTATTTTAGTATTTTTATCTTTCTTACTCGATCCAACCTTATCAGTTTTTGTTGCGACAATAGTTACTGGAACTTTATAATACTTTAAGAAATTATACATTAATTGATCGTCTTCTGATGGTTTATGTCTAAAGTCAATTAACATAAATACTCTTTTTAATTGTTCTCTTTTTTCTAAATATTCTTCAATCATCATACCAAATTTAGCTTGAGTTTTTTTATCCACTTGAGCATAACCATATCCAGGTACATCGATTAGATACAATGCATCATTTACTGAATAAAAATTTAGAGTTTGAGTTTTTCCTGGACGTGATGAAGTATAAGCAAGATTTTTTCGATTAAGTAATGCATTAATAAAGCTGCTTTTTCCTACATTACTTCTTCCTACTAATAAGAATTCTGGTTTTTCTCTTTCAGGGTATTGACTACGACGCGTAGCAATTACTTCTAAATCTGCTTTTTTTATCTCCATATTAATCCTCCTTGGATAAATTATTATCTTTTATATATTTTTTTGTAGTTTTGTCTAAATCTTTTACTAATAGTTCTGCTTCTTCAAACGATGAAACTTTTGCTCCACTAGCGAATTTATGACCTCCACCATTGTATTTTTCAGCAACTTGATTTATTTCTGGTCCACGTGATCTAATTGATATTCTAATTAAACCATTCTTTACATCTTCTGTTATAGTTAACCAAACAAGTATTTCTTCTATGAAATTAAAATTATTAACCATATTACCAGCTGATGCTGAATCTACTTTGTATTTATTTATTATATCATCTGTTATTTTTATGTATCCTACACCATTATCTGTAACTTTAATATTTTCTGAAATAAAACCTTCTAATCTTACTTCTTTTAAAGGTCTTACATACATCTGTTGATAAACCTCATTCATATTAAATTGATATTCTCCCAAATAATATGAAACAAGAGCAAATGTACTTTCAGTACAACTATTAAATAAGAACCTATTAGAATCAGCAACTAAACCAATAAACAATGTTTTAGCTATTTCTTTATTACATTCTAATTTAGTTTCTTTTATTAATTTCATAATTATTTCTGCTGCAGATGATGCCGTATCTTCTATATATTCTAAATCACAAAATTCTTCGATAAATGGATGATGATCTATTTTTATTTTTTTCTTAAACCCTTCCATTGACGAGATATCTACTCTTTTCATATCTGGAGTATCTACTATTATTAATAGTGAATTATCATCAATTTCCATTTTATCTAAATTACCAATATATTTAAATTTAGCACTTCCTGTTCCTACTGCCATAACTTTTTTATTTGGAAATGTTAGTTTTATTGAATCTCTTAAAGCAATTTGACTTGACATCGCATCAGGATCTACTCCTACATGTCTTGCGATTACAATAGTATCAAACTTCTTTATTTCTTTAAATATTTTTTTAAACATCTTTTTACCTTTTTTATTTTACTAATGATAATGTATCTCTTGCAATCATTAATTCTTCATTTGTTGGAATTACATAAACTAAAGATGATGAATCATCAGTACTAATCTTTCTAATCTCACCATTGCAATCATTTGCTTCATTGTCAACTTTTATACCAAGGCAAGATAATTTATCTATAATTTTTGCACGTAATGCAACACTATTTTCTCCCATTCCAGCAGTAAATACTATTACATCTGCTCCTCCTAGTAATACATAGTAATTTGCAATATATCCAACTACTGTTTTAACAAATTTCCTATCTGCTAGAATACATTGTTCATTTCCTTCTGCAATACCTTTTTGGATATCTCTATAATCAGAACTTATTTCACTTAATCCTAAAAATCCTGATTTTTTATTTAAGTCATCAATAACTTCACTGGCATTTTTACCTTCTTTTTCCATTACATATGGAATAATTGATGGATCAATATCTCCTGATCTTGTTCCCATCATGATTCCAGCTAGTGGTGTGAATCCCATTGTTGTATCAACACATCTACCATTTTTTATAGCGGCAATTGAACCACCACTACCAATATGGCAACTAATTACTTTTATGTCTTCTTTTCCAAGTAATTCTTTTGCTGTTTCCGCAATAAATCTATGACTTGTTCCATGGAAACCATATTTTCTTACTTTATAGTCTCTATACCAAGAATATGGTACTGGATAAATGTAGCTTTCTTTTTCCATTGTTTGATGGAAAGCTGTATCAAATACTGCTACCATAGGAACTTCTGGTAAAACACTTTGGAATGCTTTTATACCTAATAATCCAGCAGGATTATGAAGGGGTGCTAATTCTTTAAAGTTTTCTACATCATTTATTACTTCATCAGTAATTATAACTGATTTATCATATTTATCTCCACCTTGGACAACACGATGTCCTACACCATCTATTTCATCAAGGGATTTTATGATATTTAATGATATTAATTTTTCTAATAAAATATTAACAGCGTCTGTATGACTTGGTAGGTCAATCTCTTCTGTAATCTTTTCTCCGTTATATTTTATAGTATAACAACTATTATCTATCCCAATTCTTTCAAATAGACCACTAACTAATACTTCTTCGTTGTCCATATTAAACAATTGGAATTTTAAGGAACTACTTCCTGCATTAATTGAAATAATTTTCATATAATCTCTCCTCCTTACCTATTATACTATAAAATACAATTTTTTCATATATAAAAACAAAAGATAGGTTATAAAAACCTATCTTTTAAGCTATACTTATTTATTATTATTGTAGCTTCCGCTTACTTGATTAAGTCCATTTTGAACTAAACGTCTAGTAATTTCACCACCAACTGATCCGTTAGCACGTGAAGTTGCATCTGGTCCTAAATTAACACCTAATTCATTAGCTATTTCATATTTCATTTTATCGATAGCTTGTTTAGCACCAGGTACTCTCATTTTCATTGAATTTTTTGAGTTGTTCATTATATTTCACCTCCTACATTTATAGATTGTGAAATATCTTCCAAAAAATACATTAATTGTATTGGTAATTTATACCTATAATAAATTTTTAAATTCTAAGTCTTCTTCATCATTTATTTTTATTGTGTATACCTTCTCTACTGCATCATCAATCATCTTTTGATAATCAACTTGTTCTTCCATTTTTAAACATTCAGAAAGTCTTGGGTTTATAACTGGATGTTTTGGAACAAATACTGTACAACAATCTTCAAATGGTAAAATACTTGTTTCATATGTATTGATTTTTTTTGCAATATCAATTATTTCTAATTTATCTAAGCACGCAACTGGTCTAATTACTGGCATATTTGTAACTTCATTTATTACTGACATACTTGTTAGTGTTTGAGACGCTACTTGTCCAATAGATTCTCCATTTATAATTACTAATGCTTTATTTTTTTTTGCTAATTTTTCCATTATTTGATACATCATTCTACGCATTATTGTTATACAATACGTTTCATCTGCAGTTTTATAAATTTCTTCTTGTATAGGTGTAAAATTAACAATATGTAAATTAATGTGATTAGTATATTTAACTAATTTTTTTGTTAATTCTTCTACTTTGTTTCTTGCTTCTAGACTAGTATGTGGAATTGCTTCAAAATATACAGCATCAATTTTTATACCACGTTTCATAGCAAGATATCCTGCAACTGGTGAATCTATTCCACCACTTAACATTAACATTCCTTTTGCTTGCGTACCTGATGGATATCCACCACTTCCTTTATATCCTTTTGTATAAATATAAGAGTGATATGGTCTAACTTCTAATTTAACGAAAATATCAGGATTATGTACATCAACACTAATATTATCTATATTTTTTAAGATATGTCCTCCTAAAAGAGGATTGATTTCCATACTATTATATGGGAATGTCTTATCACTTCTTTTAGTTTCTATTTTAAAAGTTTTAAAGTCCTCATTTTTCATTATTTCTAGTAATTTAATTTTAATATCTTCTATATTAGTATCTACAATATAAGCAATATGATACATATGAATACCAAAGATATTATCAATTATCTTTTTAATATTTTCTAACTCTTCATCTCTAAATTCAATATACATTCTTGATATATCTTTAGAAATATTTACATCATAATTTTTTAATTTGTTTTTTATATTATTATATAAAGTATTTACAAAAAAATTTCTATTACCTTTTTTTGTAGTTAATTCTCCATATTTAATTAATATAACTCTATTCATAATTATCACTCCAAACGCCTATATTTTATCATATATAAATAAAAAAGGAAATAAATTATTTCCTTTTATTTGTCATAAAGCGCTAACATTTTTTTATAAATGTTTTCATCTACTAATGAACATGTTTTTATTACAGTATCAAGTGATTTTTTATAATCACCTTTATAAAAGTATTTTTCAGCATCTTTAATACCCTCATCTACTTCATCATAGTACGGTCTATATCTATTTCCGTATACAATAGTTTTTTCAGCAAGTTTTGCTGTTTTTATCATTTCATTAGTTGTATTATATAACTTTAAAACCAAGTCTCTTGCAGTATCCACTCTTGTATTTAAGGTTTTTATTACAATAGGTTTTTTTTCTAATTCCTTGATTACTTCTAGTATTGCTTCATTTGCTTCTTTTAATTCAACAAAATAGTTATCTGTAATAATAGGTAATTTAAAACTACGCATCTTATTTTTTGATTCTTGTAAGAATTTTTCTATTTCTTCTAATTGCTCTCTTGCTCTTACTTCATCATCATACATATTTCCAAGAGATTTTAAAGCAACATCAAGATCTGTTTCCATTTTCTTTAATCTTTCTGTTAATTCTTCAATTTCTTTATGTAACATCGAATATGGAGAAGATGACGCTCCAACTTTACCAATTAAATTTTTATAATCATCATTTATTACAACTAAAGTCTTTTTTACTTCATGAATTGTTTCAATATCTTTTTCATTAAGGTCATACATCTTTTTTATATCACCCAATTGATTATAAATATCTTCTACAACTTTATTTGTTTTATTAAGTTTTTTACTAAAACTATTTTCTATTTCTTCATATACTTTTCTACTTAATCTTTCTTTTTCGAAATCAACAAAAAGTGAATCAAGATAATCAAGAATTGTTTTTAATTCAAACATACAATCTTCTAAATTTAATATTCTTACTTTTGCTAATATCTTTTCAATATTTTTTTCTGACTCAGTCAAATTATAATCTATATTAAGATATTCTAGAGGATATCCTTCTTCAGTCATTTGTTTTGTTGTATCTTTTATTTCTTTAATTCTTTTTGGAATAAGCTGTTCTGCCATTAATAATAGGTCAGGTGTTTCTTCAACAACAATACTCATGTGATCAATCATTGCATCAAGTGCTTTCACTATTTTTACAACTTCATTATAATCATTTTGTTCCATTACCTTTTCAAAATCTAAGAAATTTTTCTCGATATTTTCTAATTGTAATTCGATTGCTTCTTGCATTCCGTTATATAGATCTTTATGTTTATGATATTCATTATTTGTTTTTCTATACTTTGTTTTTAATTTAATTACAATACTTCTATATTTTTCTTCACTTAAAGTTACTTCTTTTATCTCATCTAATAAATGATCTGCAGATTCTTTTGCTTTATACATTTCCATTTCTGCTTTAGCAATTTTATAAGTACAATTTTTAAAATCTCTTTTCTCAATGTAAATATCTAAATCTATTAAAAGGTCATCTATTTTAGAGATTTTATTTTCTTTGATAGTTATAAATCTTTCTTGCCATTTATTATATTTATCTTCCATTAATTCATTTTTTATAAGTGGTTCTATCTTAGAAAGTTCTAAAAGTACTGGTGTACTTGTTATTTGATTTTTATTTATTTCTAGGTTTTTAGCCATTTCTACGTATTTTTTCTGTTCTTTTTTTCTGATAAAAAGTAGAAAAACTATTATTATAATCATACAAATTAATACTACTGTACTAATTATTAATATTTGTCCTTCCATTTACATACACCTCTTATCATATATCTCATTTTAACACATATGTTACTCTTTTTTCTACAAAATTCACAAAATTGTTAAAAATTGCTAAAAAAAAACTAAATTAATTAGTTTTCTTATTTTCTATCTTAATTGTTTTTATAATTACATATGTTCCTAATAATAAAATAAATGCTCCTATTATGTATCCAACATTTGAAATCCTACTTGCTGTATTTCCTACCTTTACGGTTTGTTTTGCCTGTTCTTTTTGTTTTTCTGTATTTTCTTTTATTTGTTCTATGTTATTTGTTAATTCATCATCTTCCATTGATGTTACTGTTTGAAAATTATTTATCACTTTTTCGATATCGTTTTTATTATGAAACATCACAATATAATCATCTGCTGATATATCATAAAGTCCTGTATTGTTTTTTGTTGCTTCTGTTATATCTTTTTCTCTAAGTCTTAAATAATTATATGAATAAAAATCTGAAATGCTTGAAGTTGAATATTGAAAAACAGTTTCATTCTCACCTTCAAAACTTACTTCAACACCTTCTACTTCATCACCTAAATAAAATTCTTTACTATAACTACCTGCACCAATTACTTGAGTTTGTTCTTTATTTAATTCTAATTTTGATGGAGTATAGCCAGAAACTAAGCTACTAATCATTTGGGCAAATCCTTCAGTATATATATGTAAATATTTTTCAGGAACTTCTGTTATTGTATAATTAGTTGTGATTGTAAATGTGTACATTGCATCTGTTGGTTCTCCAATTTTTTCAACTAAATATTTTTTTACTTGTTCTTCAGTTATATTTAAATTTAATTTTATAAATGATCCAGTTGTGATTGTTTTATTATCGCTTTTTATATCAGAATCAATATATGTTGGATTTATAGTATACTCACCTTTTTTTAATGGAATTTGATAGGTTGCTTTACTCATATCAGTATTAAAATTTGCATCTGATTTATATATGTTTAATGTAAATCCATTTATACTATATTTTATTCCATTATGTTCATATGATTCATTCCATGTATCTGTATCTTCTGCATATACATTAATTGTTATAAATGAAATAATTATTATTACTATGCTTGTTATTATTTTTTTCATTATTCTCACCTATTTTAGTATATTACTTTTA
>CAZYZU010000041.1:0-9798 GCA_964652065.1 uncultured Muribaculaceae bacterium | reverse complement strand
TAACAATAATTTTATATTTTTTTATTACTTTAGTATTACTAGCTAAATCACTATATTCTTCTTGTAACATTTTGTAATAACTATCTTCTAAAATTATTGAATCAATATCTCCATTACCAATAGCATTTGCAAAATTATCAACAGATGTATATTTCTTTTCATTATATTTAACATCACTTTTAACTTTAAATTTAACTAAAGAATAATTATTATCAGTAGATAAATAACCCATATCTTTTTCATATAAATCATGAATATTTTCATAACTACCATTACTATTAACTACTACATCGTATGTAACAGTTTCAAAGTTTTTAGCAATTAACCCACTCATAAAATTCTTTGTCGCATTAATATAAGTCATTAAATATGCCATTAAAGCAATAAATAAAATACCTATAATACTAAAAAACATTCTACTTCCAAAATGAGTATTCTTTCTAATAAGCTTAAAATCTAACATTAATATTATTAAAGCAAGTACTCCTCCTCCAATTAAGAAATATCTAATTGGAATTAAATTTAAACTATATACCATGTACATCAATATAACAAAAACTAGTGTTAATACTAACGCAACTAATTTACCAAATTTTTTCATAAAACCCTTCCTTTATTCTTAATTAAATTATAAACCATTAATCAAGAAAATTGGCTATATTATACACCGAAATTCATAAAATTACAAATATTAGTGTAAAATAGTCTTTTTAAATTTTAGTTTCATAATAAGTATTCCAACAATACTACCAAATGAATCTATAAATACATCTAATACTTTAGCGCTTCTTCCCACTAAAAACAATTGATGCAATTCATCGCTAGATTCATAAATAACTGCAATAATTATACTTAATAAATAATATCTTTTTATATTAAATTCCTTTAAAGTTAAAACAAGTAAAATACCAAGTATTAAATATTCACTAAAATGAGCAATTTTTCTAACTAGATAACTAATATTAGAAATAGTCTCAATTTTATCACTTTTAGACATAGACTTATCACTAATAGAAATAATATTATTAATAAATTTATCACTAAGACTCTGACTCTTTACTCCATTCTGATTAGAAAACATAAATATAATAATCATCCATAAAATAAGTAATATTAAATAAATTATTTTTTTCATACTACCTACCTCTAATCTTTTTTAATAAATTTAAATAATACTTAAAATTATCAGTTTTAAAGAAAATAACAAATAATATTAAATTAGGAATAATAACAGATATACCAATATTTACTAAGAAATCAAGATAAATATTACTAATAGTTATTAAAATAGATATTTTAAATGTTATAAATAATATTACTAAAAATAATAAAATATACCCAAGAGTCTCTTTTATATAAGATAAATAACTCCTATTAAAAAGTTTTTTATAAACATATTTTGGATATGAATAACACCATAATGAAAAACCACTAATAATAGTTCCCATAAATACACCAGCAAGTCCAAATATCTTTAATAGTACAATACTTGCGACAATATTTACTGCAGACTCAACTAATGGTACAAATCTATCTTCATGAAATATACCTGCAGCTTCTTTAAATGTAGAATAAGAAGATCTCATCATTTTCTGAAAAAAATTAATTACTAATATAATAAGTACAAATAAAGATAATAAATATTTCTCTCCAACCCATATTTTAATAAATGATTGTAATACAACTAACAAGGTAACACCTGAAAATACTGAAATCCAAAAGTTTAGAAATCTTACTTTCTTAAATACATCATAGTTTTTAGTAGCATCACCCTCTACCAATAAATTACCAACACTAGGTGTTAAAGCAATTATTGCTTGTCCAAATATTGTATTAACCGCATTTATAATCATGTAATAATTAGAATATATTCCAACTGTTACAATACCAATAAATTTAGATATGATTATGTTATCAGTTCCCATAACAACAAATGTACCTATTTTATGAAAAAATAATGCTTTAACTTTTTTTTGAATATCTTGTTTAACATCTTTTGATAAAGGTTTTGCATCTCCCTTATTTAAATAGTTATATATTTTATTAACAACAAGAGTTATTATAATATTTTCTACTACTCTCATCACTATCTTAATAATTAAATATAAATAATAATCATGTGTTAAATATAAAAATAATAACTGTAATAAATTTAATAATAATAAATAAGCAATATGAATTATATTAACTATATAATTTTTTTGATCAGCATATAAAATACTTCTTTTATAAGATAATAAGTAAGATGCAAATATATCAATTACAAACAATATATAAACTAAGTATATATTTATATCAACAGTTACATCAGAAATAAATAAATTTAAAAAAGGTGTTATTAAAAGCCCAATAACTAAAACAATAAAAGCAATTATATTATAAGCTTTCTTATAAAATAACATTAATGATTTAATTGCTTCTTTATCTTTATTAACTATTGGTTTATACAAATTATAAATTATAGCCGAACCAATACCCAACTCTACAATACCAAGCATAGAAATAACATTAGTAAATAATCCATTTATTCCTAAATATTCAGCACCAAGTATTCTAATAAATATAGCTTGAGCAACTAAACCTATAATAATAGTAATTAAATTACTAGCCATAGATCCAACAGCATTTATAATTGATTTTTTAGTTTTCATTTAATCACCTTCTTTTTTTAACATAAATTTAATATCATATGCAATAACAAAAATATACATATAATATTCTAAGCTATATGCCTCCGTAAGCATCATAATAAAATATGCTAAAAATATAATTGAAACAAATTTACATAAATAATTATTTCTATTAATCCATAATTGCTTTATTGAAACAAAAACAATAGAAAAGAAACTTATAATTCCAATTATTCCAATTTTATGCATTATACCAAGAATTGTATTATGCGTTGAAAGAACAACATCACTATATTTAAAACTTATATTTCCATAACCAATTAATGGTTTATTTTTTATAAAATCAATTGCTTTATCCCAAATGTAGACTCTGCCAGTAAATGTAATATCTTTATGTAATACATTTACAATAAAGTATGAAAAATAATTTTGAATTCGAAAAACTATAATTGAAAAAAATAAAATTGCAGATAAAACAAAATAATTTATAATATTAAAAATCTTTTCATAATTAAAAATCTTTTTAAATAATAAAAATAATGTTAATATAAATAATCCAACTATTCCCGTACTATTATCTACAATAAAAGTAGAAAGAATTGAAACTACCAATAATAAATAATTAGAAAAAACAAATTTTTGTTTTTTCATATAACTATATGAAAAATTAATTAATATTGCTGGCAATATAAACAAGATATGAGTGTTTTTATATCCTAAAACCCAATTCATTCTAAAACCATTATCATTAATATACATACCATTTGGATTAAACAAAATAGATATAAAATTAATATAAATAAAAGTAGATAATAAAAATCCAAAAGACTTTAAAAATAATTTTGTATCATATTTTAACCCATAATCAACAATAAGACATAATACTAAAATAGTTATTGAATTATTAAAACAAACTGATAAATCAGTTCCATTAACAACACTAGATAGAAATAAAATTCCAATTAATATTAAAATATAATTAATAATTTTAGAATATTTGCCTTTTCTAAAAATAATAAACAATATAATTAAAGATGATGTAATTAACCAAAAATCATATATCTTATCCATAAAAGCAAAATTATAATCTAAATATGGAATTCTAAAAAAAGGAAATAATAATATAAAATACAAAAGAAATTTTTTTAAGTATGATTTTTTTATATTCAATTTGTTATTCATAAACTCACTTCCTTAAAATCTTTTTTATAAACATTTCTATTTTATTATTTACTAAAATTGCATATTTCATATGAAATTTCATTAAAATTGCATATATTTTCAATTTCAATGATAAATACTTAAACTTAACATTGTTAGCTGGAAAAACATATTCATCACTATGCAAAGCTTCATTTAATATGTTCATTTTTTGTTTAAAAGTTATCTGATTTTTTTTATTAAAAAGATAAGAATTTAAATATAATGAAAAATTATTGATCATTCTAATACATAATGCATTTTCATTAATACTATAATTACTTGATTCTTTAATACTTTTATAAATAAATTTATTAATTACAGGTATATCTTTATTATAACTATTCATTACCGATGTATCAACAATTCTATAATGATATAAATATTCATTAAAAATAGAAATGTTTTTTGTTTTATCAAATAACATATAATAAAATAAACCATCTTCAAATATAGCTTTTAAATTTTCTAATTGAAACTTAATTTTAGATTTTTTTAAAAATTTAGCATTTATAATTTTATTACAAGTATAACTTGCAAATTGAAAATTACCGTATTCTTTTTTTAATATACTAGGAGCCAAAATAGATTTTTGTAACAATTCTGTTTTATCTAAAAAATAATCAATACTTTTATTAGGAATATCATTATTTGAATAATTTCTATAAAAATTAAAAATTACAATATCATCATTATTTTTTAAAATTTTTTTCAAAAGTTTATCACATGCATCAAGTTCAAGCCAATCGTCAGGATCAACAAACATTATATAAGAACCAGTAGAAATATCAATACCTACATTTCTTGCAACAGATACTCCACTATTTTCTTCGTGAACAACTCTTACCCTATTATCAATTTTAGCATATTTATCACATATCCTACCACTATTATCAGTAGAACCATCATCAATCAAAATAATTTCTAAGTTTTTATAAGACTGATTAATTACACTTTGTAAACATTGATTAATATACTTTTCAACATTGTAAACAGGAATAATAATGCTTATAATATTTTTCATATAATCACTTCCTAAATAGTTTCTGTATTATGTTTATTTTTGTTTTCTGGTTCAATCATATATGAACCATATTGTTTTTTTAAAATATAATCATAATCCTTTGGTCCATATAATTTGATATTTTCAAATTCATATTTAATTAAAGAATCATACTTACTCCTTGGAAAAATCTCAATAAATTTTAAATTTTTACATGCTCCTGAAAAATTAATTACATATTTTGAGTCATTGTATCTATATTTTTTTAAAGTTTTATCAATTTTATCTAAATATTTATGTCTATCTAAATGTTTTTCTATATTAATGATTTTTCCAACTTTTATAGCAAATTTCGTAAAGATATCTTTTCCTTTTCCATCCTTAGAAACCAAATCAGATAGTTGAGAATATCTCAACATCATTCTTAAATATAATAATTTACATTTATGAAAAAAAGATAGGATTTTATTATTTGGCAAACCATCTATAGCAAATACATCAATCCATGCATTAGATATTATAATATTTTTAGCAGTTTTATTTTTTAATTTTACTTTTTCGCTTTCAATTCTTGTAATATAATGTGATAAATATTTTTTTTCATTTACGTGATCTTTAAAATAGTTTAATATAAATTCTGAAGATAACTCTTTTTTTGCGATAAGTATAAATTTTTCATAATCATCCCTTGGCATACCAATATCTATATCATCATCCCATGGTATAAAACCTTTATGTCTAACAGCACCTAATAATGTTCCACCCAACATATAATATTTTATATTATGTTTTTCACAAATTTTAATAATTTCTTTTACAATATCTAATTCAGTTAATTGTAATTTTCTTAATTCTGTCAATTTAAACACCTACTTTATTAATGTAATATTCCTCTAATTTATGTGCTTCATTTTTTATATTATATCCATAATTTGAAACTATCTTTGTTTGACTTTTTCTTGAGTTGATTTTTTTATTTTTAATGGAATTAATCCAAATTTGTTCATCACCATCTGCAATAGGTAAAAATTCAATTAAATTTGAAACTTTTGCATCAGTTGGTACAACATTAGATGTAATACATGGAAGTCCTGTTGCTTGAGCCTCTATTAGTACCATTCCTAATCCTTCATATAAACTTGGAAATAATAATAAATCGAAAGCTTGATATAGCCTATCCATATCATTTCTTTGACCTAAAAATATAACAGATAATAATAAATCTAATTGCTTAACTTCGTTTTTTACTTCTTCCATTAATGGACCTTGTCCAACAAGAATTAAAACTGAATTGCTATTTTTTTTATGATAGTAATTAAATACTTTAATAATAAATTTATGATTTTTTGAAGTTACAAATCTTCCTACATGTCCAAATACTATTGTATCATTATTAACTCCTAATTCTTTTCTCATTTGTTCTCTAATTACATTATTAAATGAAAATTTTTCTAAATCTATAGCATTGTTTAAAATATAAAAATCTTCTTTTCCAAATAACCATTTACCAGCATATTCTGTACATGCAAAATAGTCAGTTGCATAAATTTTAGAAAATGGCTTTAATAAATTTTTTATCAAATTCTTTTTCCACTCTCTTTTACTAGTTGTTGAGTGATTATGAGCAATTCTAATAGGTACTAAAGCTTTTTTAGCAGCATATAAAGGAAATATAGATAAAGTATTTAAATGTGAATGCACAATCTTATAATTGTTTTCTCTAAATATCTTTTTTAATTCAGTCAAATATTTAAATATATGTTGATAAGGAGGAACTACTATGACTTTACCACCTAAAGACTTAATTTCATCATATGGAATATCAGTAGAATCACTATCACATATAAAATCAAATTGAATTTTGTTACGATCAATATGTCTATAATAGTTCATTACAACAGATTCAACTCCGCCACCTAACCATTTTCCAACAATATGAGCAACTCTTATAGGTTTATTTTTCATAATATTAATCCCCTCTCTAACAAAAAAGACTACACTAAAAAGGGTGCAATCTTCTTGATAAACTTATTTTGTACAACCCTAATTTTTATTCTTTTTATTCTTTTATTTAGCTCCTCTTTCAAAAAGCACTTCTGTTATTGTTTTAAATATACATTTTATATCTAATAAAACCCCACAATTATTAACATAAAAATATTCTAAATCTAATCTTTCTTTATATGATGTTGCACTTCTACCATTACAAGCCCACCATCCAGTTATACCTGGTTTTACACTTTCGTATAAATTATGATTACCATCATGTGCATCAAGTTCTCCATCAACTAAAGGTCTAGGACCAATCATTGACATATCACCTTTTAATACATTGATAAATTGTGGAAATTCATCTAAAGATGTTTTTCTTAAAATTTTACCAGCCTTAGTTATTCTTGGATCGTTTGTTAATTTTTGTTTATCTTTCCATTCCATTTCCGCAATCTTATCCATTTTCAATGTTTGTTCTAGTAATTTATCAGCATTTGGTACCATAGATCTAAATTTATATATGTAAAATATTTCTCCATCCTTACCAATTCTTTTTTGTTTATAAAATATTGAAGCAGTATCTTTAGATAAAAGATTTATTACTTTTACAATTCCCATTATAGGTATTAAAAAGATACATGCAATTACTGAAATAAACACATCAAACAATCTTTTTACTCCATAATATAAAATCTTCTTTTCATCTCTAGTAAGAGATGAAACAACAGGTCTTTCACCAATAACTATTACGTTTCCTATTTGACTCATATTAATTAAACCCCCTCTTAATTAAATGTAGTCATATTATAACATAAATTAGCTATTTTGTAAAGAAAATTTTATATAAACAAAAAAAGAAATAAATACTAATTATCTATTTCTCTTTCATCAGTTTCCTTAGCAAGTCTTACTGAACAAAACACAAATAATGACATTATACTTAATATTATTAATACTACAGCTTTTAACATAATTAATGTCTCCTATCTTTTATATATCAAGTATAACATAATTTTTATAAATTAAAAACATTTTAATAAATAATATTTTTATAAGAATCAAATAATTCATCACAACATTTTTCTTTTATTTGTTTTTCATTTATTAAGTCAGTATGCTTTTCAAAAAAGTCATATATATCCTTGTCTCTAAAACCAATACCTTCTGCATCAACTCTACTACTTCCATAATAAATTTCTTTGATATTAGCCCATATTATAGCTGATAAACACATAGGACATGGTTCACATGAAGAATAAATAATACATCCTGATAAATCATACGTATTAAGTCTTTTACAAGCTTCTCTTATCGCTACAACCTCAGCATGAGCAGTAGGATCATTATCAACTAAAACTCTATTGTTACAGCAACTAATTACTTCGTTATCTTTTACAATTACAGCTCCAAACGGTCCACCCTCATTATTTTTTATTCCCTCTAGTGCTTGTTCTACTGACATTTTTATATATTCATTCATTATATCCTCTTTTCTATCCAATTATAAATGGATCATCACTTGTTCCTGATCCAGTAAATGTAACATCACTACTTACATAAAAGCTTGGTAACATATACATTGTATAAGTAATTGAACCACTTAACTGTGTATATCTACTTGCACGTCTTTTACCAATAGAAGTTCCTAATGCCATTGCATAAATATCCCAAGTGTTATTTGTCGCTGCTGTCATTGTCCAAAATATATCTTTATTACCTTGTAATGAGAATAAATAACTTTTTAAAGTTTTTTGAGCATTAGACACAGTAGATGTTGCCACCGAAGAGTTAAATACATCTGCAGCAGTTAGCATTCCAACATTACCTTTCCATTTTAATATTCCCGCCTGCTCTATAACTTTATCTCTTGAAATACCAGAAGCTAAAATACCAACATTAAAATCATGTGAAATAATTTTTTCTTTTACAACACTAGGTAAACTATCATAATAAGTTGTATTTAAATAAATATTACTTGATGAATTATTTAATACATTACCAGTAGTTGTTCCATTAGTAAACGAATCACTATTTGTCCAAGCATTACAACCATACATTTGATTAATTGATGCATCAGCAACTTTAGATGCTCCATTACAATATGTTGATGTATTAAAGCTTCTATTTCCAGATTCATCAAATGGTTGATTAATCCTTGTTGAAGTATTTAATATTTTCATAGTACCATCTGTAATATCATAAGAAATAATTCTATATATATCATCATCTCCAGAAAATTTCAAATAATTATTAACATCTATTCCTCTATAAACATATTTTTCAGTAATATCAATATGTATTCCATCTCCTGTGGTAACTGATTGATTGTTAATTGCGTAAGTACTTAAATATTTACTTTTAGGATCATCTGGCTCAGAAGGTATTACAGGATCAATTTTTTCAATATAATAATTGTCATCTACAGTTTTGTTATTAGCAAGTTCATTAACTGCTAAAGCTCTATTATAAACTCTAACAGAATAAATATTTCCTGTATATGGTTTTTTTGTTGAATTATTCCATCTACTAAGTTTAAATGGTCCTTGTGAAATAGTGGATTTACTTTTTAATGCATAATTAGTAATATATTGTCCATCTAAATATAATTTTAATTCATCACCAGTTCTAACTGCTTGTAGTAAATAACCTTGATTTAAATTAGGCTTTTCTATAAATGTAATCATAGGATTAACACTTGTATTAGACGTATCATTCATAAATACTCTAAATACAGAAGTACCACTTGAAGTATATGCATTAAATTTAAAACGTCCCGCATCATTTGAAGAACCACTTATTTGAGAAACAATAGATTGATCTGTTACAGAACTAATATTATCAGGAAAAGTAATTCTTGCCTCTAATGTAAAATCACCCGTTGCTGGAATAATTGCTTTTTTAATCATTTATCTAGTTTTAAATGCATTAATTAAAACTGAATTTACACCAATAGGTACAGAAATTGATATTATG
>CAZYZU010000040.1:0-9815 GCA_964652065.1 uncultured Muribaculaceae bacterium | reverse complement strand
CCCCCTGAAGGATAGTCGAGAGACTATCCACTTTTTTTTGTCCTTATTTTATAAGGCTTTTAGAGATTTATGAGATTATGAATTCTAAATTAGGCGACATTTAGGCGACAGATATGAATGCTTTATACTTAATAATAGTAATATAGATATAAAGCAAGTAAATTTGAAAAAATTGGATACATATAAAAAATACATATATTAATAATATGTATTTATTTAATTAAAATAGTCTTTTCACAGCAACTGCTTTTGGAATTGGTGTTTCTTTATTATATAATTCAATAAAATCATTATATAATTCAATAACATTGTCATTGCCAATTTCATTAAAACTATTATTAGCAAAATTTATTGCTTTTTCAATATATGTATCAATTTCATTACTTATAATTTGATTATATTGTTGTTGATGCAATAAAAGAATAATTATTACATCAACAAATGATCTGCTTTCAATTGTATCAGCAAAAAATATAGTATTTGTATATCTCATATTATTAGGCATATTCAAATAAGTAAAGGTTGATTGTGATAATTTTTCTAATGATATAGCAACATTATAATGTAAATTTGTAGTAGTAGAATCAATTTTTTTTAGTGTCATAAAAATCACCTCCTATCTATAATGTCAAATAAGATTTACATAATAAGTATAACATTAAATTTATCTAATTAATTATATTTTCTTAAAATATTACTAAATAAATTTAGCAAAGATAGTATATTTGCCAATTTATATAAATATAGTTGAATTAAGGCGAGAAATAGGGTTCCTTTTAACGATTAGCTATGCCTTAGTATAATTGGTATATCATAAGTTAAACATTGTTAAAATAACTTATATTAAGTGAAATAAATATCTTAATTATCATCTTGTCTTTTTAAAATGTGTGTGTTAACATCTAGATACAATCAAACCTTTTAAAAACAAAAAAAGAGAATAACTGATTCTTATACTAAGAAACACTATTTATATAAAGAAATATAATTTTTTGCAGAATCATATTTTTTTTATCTTCTTCAATGAAATCTTCTAAAGATACTTCATATCAATGAATGAGGAGTTCTTTAAGCATTATTGGATACATAATTCAGCATCAGTTCAAAATACAACTATTCTGTTGTATTTTTTTAGTGGAGGGATAATATGTGAATAGGATAGAACTAATTAATTCAGAAGAAAAGGAAGTATATAAGAAGTTAGTATCTGCTTTTATAGCAAAGAGAATAGCTATAAACTATAAGTATTATAAGAATCAGGGTATAGAAACTTACAATACTATTTATAACAGTAGTTTTGATACATTTCCTTTAGATGAAAAAGACAAACAGGAAATATTTAATGAGGCAGAAAAAATATTAGAACAAGATGAATTATTAATATTTGCCCATTATGATAATGATAAGCCATTATATGTGATATCAATTGGATAGGAGAGATGGAATATTTTAAATCAAATAGTGTTAGTAGGAAGACTAACAAGTAAACCAGAAATGGTTAATACGGATAGTGGAAAGGCATACACAAAAATATGTCTTGCAGTCCCTAGAAATTATAAAAACGAAGAAGGATCTTATGATACAGACTTCTTGTATTGCATATTGTGGGGATCAGTTGCAGAAGCAGCAACAGAATATTGTAATAAAGCAGATTTGATAGGTGTTAAAGGTAGAGTACAATCAAATACTTATGAAGTAGATGGTGAAAAGAAATACTCAATGGATATAGTAGCCGAGAAGGTAACATACTTATCATCTAAGAAAGACAATGGGTAATAAGTGTAAAACATATGATTTGATATGTGACAATGTTGAATATTATATGTTAATTAGAAATATTACTTCAAATGAGTTAGCAACTAGTCTTAATGTAAAAGAGAGTGTTATTGATAAGATATTAAAACATGAATATACAAGGTTATTTACTTTAAAACTAGCTTATGATATGAGCAAAGTATTTGAAATTACAATGCAAGAACTTTTTACCTTTAATGTTAAATCAGAATAACTACCAAATGGTAGTTATTTTTTGTTAATTCGGGATCAGTACATAGGAGGTTGACAAATGTGATATAATTATTTATCAATTAAATTTGATTGATGAGAAAGAAGGTATCCATATGAAAAGATTGATAATGAAAAGTAATAAGAAAGCTGATGCATGTGTTGTAGATAATATAATTGGTGATATTGCATCAATCAAAGATGTTTCAAATGAAATAAAACCAGTTGTAATTAATGTAAAACTAACTAAAATTAAAGTTAAAAAACATGATGGATATGCTATTATTAAGTTAAATATTAATAATAATGGTTATTCTACTAAAGCAATATTAATTAGATATGATGATGTAGAGAATCTATTAAAAGAATTAGTAGTTGGTAAACAATATAAATTTAAAGGTTGCATTAGAAAAATATTTTTTAAAAAGATATTTATCATAAAACAAATAGAAAGCAGAGAAAAGTAAGATGAATGAAGAAATAAAAAAATTAGAAGAAGATAAGTTATATGGAGAACCAAAATGGTTATTATATGATTATGATGTTGATAAGTCATATAAATTTATATCTAAAAACACAGGTTATTTAGATAATATAACAAGAGACGAAATAAAGGACATTGCATATTCTTATTATAATGAAATAATTATATTGTTAAAAGATGGGACTTTATTTATAAATGGAGATAAAAAAAGAACAAATATATCTAGAATATGGTTTCAAGATGCAATAATGATATATGGAATTACATTTGATAATGAAATAGTATTATTAACAAAATATGAGACAACACTTTCAAAATATATTAACAATGATAATTATAAATATAAGAAGATTGTTACATCAACATTAAGTTTAGCTGCATTAACAAATGATGGTAATGTTAGAACAATAACACCACCATTAAATCAAGGAGTATTAATAGATAGATTTATTAATGTAGATGATATTGAAGTTATTGTTAATGAAGATAATGAATTAGATGAAGTAATTATTGTCAAACAAAAAGATAAATATTGGCCATTACTAGTTGAAGATAAGTAAGATATTGGTATTAAATCAAACATTTCTTTTCTTTTATACAAATATGTGGTACTATCATCACGAAAATTAAAGGTGAATTAGGCTATAATTATAAAAACAATTATATTACCCTTTGATTTTATATAGGTATTTAAAAAATTAGGAGAGATGAAAATATGTTATATGGATATGCAAGATGTAGTACAAATATTTTATTGCAAGATATAAGCAGACAAATAAGAGAATTAGTTGCAATGGGAGTTGCAGAAGAAAATATTTATAGTGAATATGAAAGCGGTGCAAAAGAAGATAGAACACAGCTAAATAGATTGCTACAAGTAGTGTCATGTGGTGATTCAATTCTATGTTGCGAAATTAGTCGTATCACCAGATCGACGAAACAATTAATTGAAATATTGGAATTTGCAAAAGAAAAAAAGTTAAGATTAATATTGGGGACTTTTACAGTTGATTGTAGAACTGATAAGCCAGATAGTATGACTCTAGCAACTATTCAACTGATGGGAGTATTTTCAGAATTAGAAAAATCCCTTATTTCTGAAAGGGTTGTGAGTGGGATGTCTAATGCTAAATCCAAAGGTAAGCAAATTGGACGTAAAATTGTTACAGTTGATTTGATTCCTGACTATTTTATATCTTGCTATCATAAGTATTATGTTAATTCTATTATGAGTAAACAAGAATTAGGTAGAATGACTATGGTATCTTATCCGACTACTTTAAAATATATTAAATTATTAGAACAAAAAAAAGGCTAGTATAACGCAGCCATTTTATTTTGATTTGTTATAAAGGTCATTGATAAGTTTTACAACTTCATCTTTATCACTTTGAGAAAGTTGATAATAGTTATTTATCTCGTTTGATTTACCTACAAGATAATCAATAGAGCAACCTAATACTTCACTTAACCTATAAGTAACAGGCAAAGAAGGAATTCTTACTCCTTGCTCATAAGCTTGTATAGATGCACCACTTACTCCTACTAGATGTTCTAATTTTGTTTGAAGATACCCTTTATTTTCTCTTAATTTTTTAAGATTTTGTAAATCTATTTTACCCTTTGAAATCATGAATTCTTCCTTGTTGTTTCTCATATTATCACCCTAATAATATTATGAGTTAAAAAATAGCAAATAAATCTTACACTATGTAAGACAAAAAGAAAAAATTATGATATAATACCATTGAGGTGAAAGTATGGAAAAAGAACTATTTGAATTATTAAATAGTAAAGAATTTAATATATTATCTGGTTATTATGAAAAACCTACATATTTAGGTTTTTTAGGAGTATCAAGAAAGGAAGTTGTTCATAGTAATTTTCTTGCCTGGTTACTTGATCCAAAAGGCAGTCATGGATTAGGAGATTTTCCTATAAAAAAAATTCTAGAGATGTTTTATTCAAGTTTGCCAAAAAGTATTCAAAAGCACATTTTAATTGGTGACTATGAAATTTTATCGTGTGATGTTTCAAGAGAATTAAGAATAGGTGATGCAGGTTATTTAGATTTATATATTAAAACGATATTGTCATTTTCAGAAGAAAGAACTGAAGAATTATATATTGTAATAGAAAACAAAGTTGAGAGTTCCGAAAATGAAGAACAAACATTAAAATATCAACAATGGTGTGACAGTAATTTAAAGGATAAAAATGTTTTAATGGTTTACTTAACGCCTAGAATTGAGGAGGAAATATCAAGTAATAAGTTCTTAAAAGTTAATTATATAGAACTTAATGATAAAGTATTAGATTATTGTAATAATAAAACAACAGATACAATAGCTAAATATTTAATCTCGGATTATATTTGTTGTCTAAGTCAACCATCTATAGTGACTGATAATGATTATAATTGTTCAATACTAGCAATAAGTAAAGAAGAATTAGACACTACAAGAGAATTGTATACTAAATATAGTTCAGTTATTAATTATGTAATTGATGAGCTATTAAATAGAGATAATGAATTAATTGCTAGTATGTATAAGACAAGATCATTAGTATTTAAGGGTATTTTCAATGCATTATTACAACTTTCTATTAGTGATGAAACTAAAAAAAATATAGAAGTAATATTATTTAATAAAGTTCAAAAGGTAGAATATAATGAGAAAATATATAAGTCATATGGCAAGAAAAGAAATTCATTAGGATACTTAGCTTTAGATTTAATTAAAAACTATGTATCAAAACAAAAAATATCTTATGAAAAGTTGCTTGAATTAGTAAATAGCAAGAAATGGTTAAGTCCATGGTTAGATGAAATTGTGAGCAATACAGTACCAGAAGATCCAGGGCACTTCTTTATGGCAGATGATGAATCAATAATGGTTTTAGATACAAAAGTATTTGTAGCTCGCTATTGGATATTTGCTGATGTTATAGAATTAGCAAAATTATTAAACGAAGATATAAAATACAGATAGAAATTATTAATAAAATGATATAAACAATTCTGAGTATTATGTTAGAATATGTTGTAATTTGAAAAATATTTTTAGTTTAATTCAAAATGCAATATTGATTTTATAAAAATGTAAAAAGAAAGCGAGTTAGCGATATGAAAGAGAAAATAATAAAAAGTGGTTCAGCCAATTGGTTTCATGGAATTGGCTCTAAAGGGGGTAAATTAGTTTTAACAAATAAGACTTTATATTTTGAAGGACATTTTTTCAATGTAGGAAAGAAACAATTTGAAGTAAGTGTTAAAGATATAAACAATGTCGAAGTTGGTATGCCTAATACTTTAATTATTTATTTAAAAGATGGAAGTTCAGAAAAATTTGCTATATCTGGAAAAGATGCATGGTTAGAAGCAGTCCAAGATGCAATGAATTCTGATTTTTAGGTGTTAATATGAAAAAATATAAAGTAGATATTTCCATAAAGGGAATGAAATCAAATGCAATTTTATATATAAATAAAGAAGATAATAATATTAGATTAGAGACTGAAGAAGAAGTAATAAGAATTTCTAAAATAATAAAGTGTGAAAAAATAGATGAAATGACTTTAAAAATAGTATTAGACAACAAAGTGATTATTATGATTAAGTCAGACAAGATTGATGAAATAGAAAAAAATATAAGTGAATTATTAAATATAAAATTAAATACTATTTCAAACAGCAGAGATAAGAAGAGTTGCAATAATTCTACTTATAGTAAGATAGAGAATAATAATACAAAAAATAATTTTAATATAAAAATTATTGGATTTGGAATTATACTAGGTGTAGTTATATTAGTAATTATTATTTGTACAAATACAACAAGTATTACTGTTGACCAAGCACATAATTGTTTAAAGAAATTAGAACCAAGCGATTATTCAAAATATATTTGTCAAAAAGGTGGACTTAGCTTAAAAAATTCTGGAACTTCATATAAAGGGTATGAGTGTACTTATAAAGGTGATGGTTTCATTTATAAATATTATTTTGTAGAGCATAGTAGTGAAAAAAAGATTGTTAAAAATATACAATTTGATCTTCTTGGTGAGGATGGTAAATATCTAGATATTGATAATTCGTGCTTAGAAAGTTAATAGTAAAATAAGAAATTGAACTAGAGAATAATCTCTAGTTTTTTTGTGCTTTTATGTTGTAATAACGATTATATTTTCATTTTATAATTTATCAAATCTAAGGTTTAATAAAAAAGTGTAGAGAAATTATAGATTATATTGAAAGGTGATGATAATTATGGAAGTTTAATAATTGTATTTAAAAAAATAATTAGAAAGGAATTAATATAATTATGAAAAAAAATAATTGTTTAGTAGTATATGATGATTTACTTTACGAATTAGAAAGATTAAACATGTTTACTACAACAGGAAGTAGTTCAGTAGAACTAAAAAAAGATATACAATGTAAAAACAATGGGGTTATTAATATTTCTTTATCTTCACCTACGATGGTTTCACAAATTATAAAAAAAATAGAAGAAGAACCATCAAATAAAGATAAATGGCTACATAAATTATATGACACAATACCTTTTGCATCGAATGATATTATAGTTTATAGAATATTGCTAATTAATTATATTTTATATAGTGAAAATGGAGTAGCAAGTATAACATTAAAGGAATTACATAGTGAATACAGAAATAAAGCTTTTCTATATACAAAAGAAAAAATAGATAAGACTACTATATCAAAATATATGGCTGCTATTGTAAAACTACAAAACAGAATGGTTTATATCAATTTTGCTGATAGTAAGAAAGAATTGTTTACTAGGTATATTAATAATAATATATATTCTTTTAGACATAATTTACTAATTGTGAGTAGTTGGAGTCCAAATGATATTAATTTTAAGATATGCTATAGTTTGGGAGCATTTGGTGAATATTTAAAGGTATCTCAACATTACAATTCAATGTTTACTAAAAATATTGTAAGGTTGAATTTAAATCAAATCAATACTTATAATATGGCAGTGTATATTTGTAGAATGATATTTATTAATAAAAGGGGTAGAAGTAGTTATAAGCTTAATATTAAATTAATACTTGAAAGAAATATTAGATATGATACAGAAGGCAATTCAAAGAGAATAAGCTTGTTGTCATATCTTGTTGCTCTTGATACTAAAAAAAGAGTTAAGTTTATGAAAATAATAGAAAAGAATATTTTATTTATATTGAATGAGCTTAAAAGTAATAAGAAAATAAAAGATTATAAAATAATTGGATTATTTAAATATAAATATTTAGTAGATGATGAGTTAAAAATAGAAATAAAATTCAAATAGGTGATAGGTATAGTAAGTAATAGGTAGTAGGTTACTTATTTAATAGGTGATGGGTTACGTTTAATATAGGTAAGTGGTAAAACAATAAGTTTTTCTATTGAAAAATGGGAAAAACAATTTGCTAATATATATAAAATAAGTAATGTAATTACATTTAGTTATGTAATTCCCTCCCTGTTAATTCTATTTATAAATAAATAATTAAATGTGATTATATTATGAAATAATATAATATATATCAAGATGTTTATTATTAGGCTTTTCATTCATATTTGATAGTGGTACAATCGGTCATAAATCGGGACTTATTGTATATTCAAACTGGTAAAGAGATAACTTAACTACTTGTTTGAAATTTATAGACATAATTAGAATAAAATTCTGATTTTTATGAAAATAAGTTAAATATTGTGTAGGAGATAAACACATGAAGTATTTAGACTTATATAGCATTATTTCTAAACCTTGGTTAAGTACGAGTGAAATAATGCAAGTTGCATATTGTGGTAGAAATAGTGCAATTAAAATTAGGACATCAATAGAAAATAAGGTGTTAGAATTGGGAAAAAGCATTCCTAATGCTAACCCAAAAGTTGTTCCAACTGAAATGGTTTTAGATTATTTAAATTTAGATAGTGATTACATTTATAAAATGGCTTTAAGGGAAAAAAGTATAAATGAAAGTGGTGTTAGTTATGGCGGTAAGGCAAGTTAGACAAAGCGAATGGACTAAGGATGGAAGAAAATGGATATTTGAAGTTAGATATAAAGATTTCTCTAATAAAGTTAAATCTTTTAAATCAAAGAAATATTTAACAAAAAAAGAAGCTCAATCTGAAGAAAGAAAGTTTCTTTTAAAAGTGGATAATATATCATTTGACAATAAGATGACATTCTCTGAATTATGTAATTCTCATTTTGAATATCAAAAAGATAAGGTTAAAGTTACAACATTAAGAAATTATAGAGAAAGAAGACAAAATTTAACTTTGCTTGATAACATAAAATTAGTTGATTTAAATATTAACCATTTTGAGAAGTGGAAAGAATATATTAATTCAAAGGGTTGGAGTACTGCTTATAAAAATGATTTATATAAATATTTAAAATCAATATTGAATTATGGTATGAAGTGGTATGATTTTAATTTTACTACTATGTATAGAAAAATGACAAACTTTAATAATCCAAATGAAATGAAAAAAGAAATGTTATTTTGGACATTTAATGAATTTAAAAAATTTATTAGTGTTGAAAGTGATATAAAGTTTAAGACAATTTATGAAACCTTATATTATTGTGGATTAAGAAGTGGTGAAGTAAGAGGTTTAACTTGGGATAATATAGACTTTAAAGAAAATACATTATCAGTCAAGAAAAACATTGTTATAAATTTTGAAGGTACAAAGTTTGTTATAACTACACCTAAAACAAAAAGTAGTTATAGAACAATACCAATGCCTAAAGTATTAGTTGAAGACCTTAAGATATTAAAGGAAAAGCAGAATGACTACTATGGGTTTAGTGAAGATTGGTTTGTATTTGGTTCTGATGAGCCCATAGGAAAATCTGTGATTGGGGATAGAAAGAATAAAAATTGTAAGCTAGCTGGAGTAAAACAAATAAGAATACATGACTTCAGACATAGTTGTGCTTCTTTACTAATTGATAAAGGTGCTAATATTGTTTTAGTAGCTAAATATTTAGGCCATGCAAAGATAGATGAGACTTTAAATACTTATTCACATATGTATAAGAGCAGACTTGATGATATAGTACAAACAATAGATGATATGAATAATTAATATATTAGTAATTAGGCGACATTTAGGCGACAAAACATTAATAATTTAATAAATATGTATAAACATAGATAAATACAAAGTGATAAGAAACCTTTATAAATCAACATATTTAATATATAGTAATCATGTTTGGAACCACCCCCTGAAGGAGCACTACGGTGCTCCACTTTTTTTGTATTTACAGGGCTTTTC
>CAZYZU010000039.1:0-9817 GCA_964652065.1 uncultured Muribaculaceae bacterium | reverse complement strand
AAAAGAAGCAATTCTAATTATCAGTTTTTATATTGACTACTTTTTCAGCAGTCTCGCTTAATGCATATTTTTTTATTAAATTACTACTTATAATTAATTGCTTATCGCTGCTTGTAGTACTACAAGTAGTAAGTATTAATTGATTATTATAATCTTTATTAATTTCAATAGTTCCATCTTTATCTTCTTCAAATATTAAATTAACTTTATACAAATATTTATAACTATTATAGATAAATTTTATTTCACTATTATTATTTAATTTATATAAATCATTAAAGTAAGAAATATTACTATTACCAGAATGAGCTGCTAGAAAGATAATACTATTATCATTATCTGGAAGAATTGAACCTTTAAGTAACTCTACATTTTTACTAACAGTATTATTATTACTATCAAAATTATAAATATCTTTAATAAGATCAATATCTTCAATAATTAATTTTGCTATAGGAATTTCTCTAGGAGTTATACCTTTCTTACTACTTATATTAGTATTTAGCGTAGAACTTTTAAACGTAGTAGAAGATATAAATACTATTAGACAAATTAATACAAGGACACTAATAAAATATCTTTTTTTGGACATAGATACCACCTAATATTACTAACACAAATAAGACAATATAAGAATCATCATCATTACTAGTATTTGGTACTTTTATTTTATAATCATATAATTTGATTTCTTCTTTATCTTTATTATTAACATCTATAATAAAATCATCTGTATAGTTATAACCTTCAGTAGTGTTTTTCTGTTTAAATGTATAAATTCCAAAAGGTAATATAACACTTGCATAACCATTATTATCAGTAGTAATAGTTGTAAATAATAAATTATTTCTATTAAAAATATCAAAACTAATATTTTCCTCGTTTTTAGTATCTATTCCATCACCATATGCCTTATGAAGCTCAACTTCTTTTTTTATTACTTTATTTTCAAGAGTTAAATTAATATTAGGATTCTCTTTAGAAATAGTAAAATCATATAAAGTATTATCTATTTCATATCCAGTACCTGCCTTAATTTCTTTCAAAAAGTATTTTCCATAATTAAGATTTTCAATAGTTGATTTCATATCATTACCTATTTCTAGCTCTTTTAGTTTATTCATATTTGCATCATATAATTGATAAATAGCTCCACTTAAAGAAGCATCACCACTAGGAGTAGTTGTTTTAGTATCACTATCTACTTTAGTAAGTTCTAATGAAGTTTTTTGAACTCTTACCTTAATTGAAGTTTTAATATCATCAACATCTCCAACAGTAGTCATATTTTGACTAGTATCAGAATTATAAAAGAATGGTATACAAGTTGTTCTTCTACTATCTCTAGTTAAATTAATAGTGTATTCCCCTTCTTTTAAATTACTAACATTTAAAATGTTTCCATTTATTGTAACATTAGGATTATCAGACTTATACTTAGATAAAACATTATTAGTATCTGAAAGTGAGATAGAACCTCCTTCAACTAGATCAATTTCCATACCAGCTATAGAAGGTAATTTTAAATAATTATCAATAAGATTATTAATTTCATTAATCTCATCTGTAAATGCAGTAATTTTATTCCCATTTAATCCATCAGTAAAATAAATATCACCAGATTTATCAGCCTCTTTCCAAATCATATATTGACTAACTGCATACCATTTCGCATCATAATGATTACCATATGTATAACCAAAATACGCAATTAAAGAGATCCTTTTCATTTGAGCTTCAGTTAAATTATTTGCGGTTAAACTTCTTGAATATTTTCCATTTTCATTAAACATTGCAAAAGGTTCAATACAATATGCAAATCTATTTGTACCGTCATTAAGCATAAAGAATCTTGCTTTTTGATAATATTTTGTTCCTCCTTTTTCTTTTGTCATCCAAATTCCTTGAATATAATCTCCTTCATAAAAAGAAAATTCATTTGCGGCTTTAACATTAATTGTAGAAAAAATATTAATACCTAAAACTGTTATTAAGAAAATAATTATTTTTTTCATAGTTTCCCTCCTTTTTCTTAACGATAAAGACTATAACAAAGCTTTTTATATATGACAAAACAAGGAAAATTATAAATAAAATAATAAATTATAATAATTAAATAAATTCATATATTAATTAATAAAATTCAAGAAAAAATAATCCTAAAAAATTAAATTTGATATATTTGACAAAAAAATTTAATAAACTTATAATGAGTTTACTGAGGTGATTGATATGACCGATATTGAAATAGCAAATAATGCAAAAAAAGAATCTATAATTAATATTGCTAAAAAAATAAATTTAGATGAAGACAACTTAATAATGTATGGAACAGATAAAGCAAAAATAACTCTTACTAAAGGAAATAAGAATGGTAAATTAATTCTAGTAACAGCAATTAATCCAACTCCATATGGTGAAGGAAAAACAACTGTAAGTATAGGTTTAGGCGATGCTTTAAATAAAATGAATAAGAGTACAATAATTACTTTAAGACAGCCTTCTATGGGCCCAGTATTTGGCCTAAAGGGTGGAGCAACAGGAGGAGGATATTCTCAAGTAAATCCTATGACTGATATAAACCTTCATTTTACAGGAGATTTTCATGCTATAACATCAGCAAATAATTTATTATGTGCAGCAATAGATAATCATATTTTTAGAGGTAATAAACTTAATATTAAAGAAGTTATATTTAATAGATGTCTAGATGTAAATGATAGAGCCCTAAGAAATATTAATTTAGAAAGTAGAGAAGAACATTTTAATATTACTGCTGCCAGTGAAATAATGTCTATCTTCTGTCTTTCAGAAGATTTAAAAGATTTAGAAAAAAAACTTGGTAATATTGTAATTGGATATAATGATAAAGATGAAATGGTATACGCAAAAGATTTAAATATTGAAGGAGCTTTAACTGTATTATTAAAAGATGCCTTTTATCCAAATCTAGTTCAAACACTAGAAAATACACCAGTTATAATTCATGGTGGTCCTTTTGCAAATATTGCTCATGGTTGTAATAGTATTAAAGCAACAAAATTAGCTAAATCATTATCTGACTATGTAATAACAGAAGCAGGATTTGGATCAGATTTAGGAGCAGAAAAATTCTTTGATATAAAATGTCGTAAGGCAAATATTAAACCAGATTGTATTGTTTTAGTAGCGACTATTAAAGCTTTAAAATATAACGATAATAAAAAAGAAGATAATTTAGCAAATGGTATTTGTAATTTAGAAGCACATATTAAAAATTTAAAACTAACAAATTCAAATATAGTAGTTTGTCTAAATAAATATGATTCTGATAAAGAAGAAGAGATAAATTTAGTTAAAGATTTTTGTCTAAATAATAATGTTAAGTTTGCAGTTAGTACAGCATATACTGATGGAGGAGATGGAGCAATCACTCTTGCAGAAGAAGTATTAAAAACTTTAGAAACTGAAAATAACTTTAGTTATGTTTATGAAGATAATTTATCTATAAAAGAAAAAATAAGCGCATTAGCAACAAAGATATATCATGCTAATAATGTTCAATATAGCGATGAAGCATTACAAAAAATACACAAATTAGAAGAACAAAATCTTTCTTATCTTCCTATTTGTGTAGCTAAAACTCAATATTCGATATCTGATGATAAAAACAAGCTTGGTTTTCCAAAAGACTATTTGATCAATGTAAAAGATATAAGACTATATAATGGTGCGGGATTTATTACTGTTTTATTAGGAGACATTATGACAATGCCAGGTCTACCAGATAATCCAAATTATGAAAAAATAAACCTAGATCAAGAAAATAATATTATTGGAATATTTTAAAAGAAGATATTAATTATCTTCTTTTGTTTTTTCATTATTAGTTGTAATTTCACCTGACTTAGGTTCATAAATTGTAATTGTATTTGTATAGAACTTACCATTATAACTAACTGAATATAAATAATTACCAGCTTTAGTAATATCAACATTACTTATATCAATCTTAATACCAGCTTTTACTTCATCTGATAATGTTTCTTTTATATAAGCTGCTATATCAGTAGGAAGTTTTGTATTAACTTCGAATGATAATGAGTTAAGAGTCATACTATCAATATTAGGTAATTCTTTTTGTTTAATAATAATATTACCATTATATAATTTTTTATTAAATGTAATTGTATAAATATATGTACCAACGGTATTAATGTTAACATTACTTGTATCAAGTTTTAATCTTTCAATTATTGAATCTTCTATATTATCAGGATTCAATAAGTAATCTCTTACATTAGTACTAATTGATGTATTAACTTCAAATGTAAGATCATTTAATTTTATTTCATTATTTTTAGCATTGGTGACTTTTCTTTGTGAGACTTGTAATTTCCCAACTTCAGTTTTTTCAAATTTGACCAGATTAGGCATAGCAAGACCACTAGAAATACATATAATTCCGAGAACTGAAAATGTACTAATTAATAAGTTATTAAGTTTATTTGTCATCTCTATTCCTACCTTCTACCAAAAGTATATAATAAAATGAAATAATATTCAAGAAATTTGTTGAAAAAGTACACATTTTGACATATACTTAAACTGAGGTGAGGAGAATGGTTGAAACATGGTTTATAATCTTTCTAGTATTACTATTTATTGAACTTATAACAGTTAATTTAGTAACAATTTGGTTTGCATTAGGGGCATTAGGGGCACTGTTAACTTCTTTTGCAACGAGTAACATTACTATTCAAATTGTAGTGTTCATAATAGTAAGTATTATTTCTTTATTAATAACAAAACCATTTGTAAAGAAATTAAGAACTAGAAAAATAATTCCTACTAACTTGGATAGAGTTATAGGAAAAACTGGAGTAGTAACAAAAGAAATCTCTAAAAACTCTTATGGAGAAGTCAAAGTAGGAGGTAGTATTTGGACTGCTACTAGTAAAGAAAAAATAAGTAAAGATTCTCAAATTAAGGTTTTAAAAATAGATGGAGTAAAACTAGTAGTTGAGAAAAATAAGGAGGAAGAAGAATGATTTTAACAATAATAATTATCGTCATCATAGTAGCTGCATTAGGTATTAAAATAATACCACAATCAAAAGCATATGTAATTGAAAGATTAGGAGCATATGATAGAACTATGCAAACAGGACTTCATTATCGTGTTCCAGTAATCGATAGAGTTGCAAATGTTGTAAGTTTAAAAGAAACAGTAAAAGATTTTGCCCCACAACCAGTAATTACAAAGGATAATGTTACAATGCAAATAGATACAGTTGTATATTATCAAATTACTGATTCAAAATTATATACATATGGAGTAGATAATCCAATTAGTGCAATTGAAAATTTAACGGCAACAACTCTACGTAATATAATTGGAGATTTAGAATTAGATGAAACACTTACATCTCGTGATGTTATTAATACTAAAATGAGAGCCATATTAGATGAAGCAACAGATCCATGGGGAATTAAAGTTAACCGTGTTGAAGTTAAAAATATCTTACCACCAAGAGATATCCAAGAAGCAATGGAAAAACAAATGAGAGCAGAACGTGAAAGACGTGAAGCAATTCTAAGAGCTGAAGGAGAAAAGAAATCTGCAATATTAATTGCTGAAGGTGAAAAAGAAAGTGCAATCTTAAGAGCTGATGCTAAAAAAGAAAGTCAAATAAGAGAAGCAGAAGGTGAAGCTCAAGCAATCGTAAGTATTCAAAAAGCAACTGCAGAAGGATTAAAACTTCTAAAAGATGCTAAAATAGATGAATCTGTATTAAAATTAAAGAGTTTTGAAGCAATGGTAGAAGTAGCAAATGGTCAATCTACTAAGATTATTGTTCCAAGTGATTTACAAAATTTAGTAACAGCAGGAACAACAATTGCTGAGACTTTAAAAGATACAAAAAAATCATCAAAAGAAACTAAATAATAAAAAAATAAAACATTTCATTAAATTTGAAATGTTTTTTTATACTCTTCTAATAAATTATCATAACTAATAGATGCATTAGCCGCTGATGTACTAGGTAAATATAAAGCTTCTATTTTAGTGCTTTCTAAACAATACCTATTATATAGTTGATAAGCTTTTTTACCAGTTGTATATATTTTATTAACCTTAGAATTATTTATAATATAATTAATATCATTTGGAATAACATCTTTTATAGAAGAATCACTTGATCCTATAATCGTACAACTTTTTATAACATCCCATAATGCAATATTATGTTTTAATAAAAACCCTTTTTTAGATAGATTATTATTTTCAATATCTTCATTAAATAAATCACTAAATATTTTCCAAAATTTATTTTGAGGGTGTGCATAATAAAAATTCTTTTCACGAGATTTAACACTAGGAAGACTACCTAAAATCAATACTTTAGAATTTTTATCAAAAATGGGATCTAATTCATGATTTACTCTACATTCTTTCCCTGATAAGTTCTTCGTGCTACCATCTCCTTATCAATATCATTTAACACACAAAATTTTTTAGTAAGCCAATTTGGTTCAATTAAGTCATCTATTTTTGGATCACCTGTAATTCTATGTATGACAATATCATTCCTTAAATATTCAAGCTGAGTTATTACTATATCTATATATTCTTCTTTTGTTAAGATATGAAACTTTTCACGTTTATATAAATTCTCTAAAGGAGTATTAGCTAAAACACTAAGCATATGAATCTTTACTCCTTGAATATCAAGCTTATTTAAATATTTAATAGTCTCTATCATATCATTTTTATTTTCGTATGGAAGACCATTTATAACATGAACAACTACATCAATATTTCTTTTACGAAGTTTTAAAACCATATCTTTAAAGCAATCAAGACTACAACACCTATTAATAAGTTTTTCAGTCTTTTCATGTATTGATTGAAGACCAAGTTCAACAGTAAGAAAAGTTTTTTTATTTAATTCTTCCAAATAATCTAGACATTCATCAGTAATAGAATCAGGTCTTGTCGCAATATTTAATCCAATAACATTTTCATTATTTAAAATAGTTTCATAAACATCTTTTAATTTTTCAACAGGAGCGTATGTATTAGTTCTAGCTTGAAAATAACCAATATATTTCGCAGTAGGCCACTTTTTATCATAGATTTTTTTAACATCATTAAATTGTTTTAATAAATTATCACCTAATTTACCTGCAAATTCACCACTTCCAAGTTTAGAACAATATATACAACCACCATATCCAACAGTACCATCAATATTAGGACAACTAAATCCTGCATTTAAACTAATCTTACAAACTTTAGAATTAAATTTATGTTTATAAAAATAATCTAGAGTATGATATCTTTTATTATTATCACTATAAATAAATGGATTATCCATATCTATACCTCACTTAATGTATAAAGATATAAAGAAATAATAAATTCTTTTGGAGATAAGATTCCTTTTAATCTAAGATACTTATAATCATTAGTTTTCATTTTATAAAAAAAATCAATAATAGTAGAATACTTTTTATCATTGTTTGTTTTTAGTAATTTATTTATTCTTTTTAAAAGTATTTTATTATACCTTTTATAATTATAAATTTTTTCTTCATTAATATTAAACATAATACCAATATCTTCACTAGTCTTTAATAAAAAATCAGTTATATTAATATTTTCTAAATTAAATATTTTAGTAAGCTTTTTATTATTTAAAATATTGTTAAAATTATGAAGGAATATTTCACTATATTCAACTAGTAAACTATCTACATTTCTTTTTTTGAAAGTATATTTGTATCCTAAATATTTACCAAATACTTTCATAGTATCATTATATCCAAATATTATATTACGTCTTGATCCTTCTTCGTTAAAGTTTAAGAAATTAGTTAATTTATTATTAGGTTTAATTGTAATTATATTTAAATTCTTTTTATTTTTAACTCTTTGTTTAAAACCAGGAGCACATAAATCAACCGCAATAATATCAGTTGCGCCTAAAGAAGCTGCTAAATTAATAGGAAGATTATCAAACATACCACCATCAATAAATTTTTTACCATCAATATCTTTAGCTTGAAAAGCCGGATAACAAGAAGCACTAGCCATTAAATAATCAACTAGTTTTTCACTAGGTATTTTATTTTTCTTTAATTGAAGTGCTTTTTTACCATTAACATTTACAGTAACTAGACCAAAATTAGTAGAAGAATTATAAAATTTATCTTTATCAATACACTCATCAATTAAATTTTCTAAATCTTTAACTTCCATTCCACCATGCTTAAAAAAGTTAACTCTATACATATTTAAAATATCTTTAGTTTTATTAGATGTTGTCGCATTTTCTCCAAATAATAACTCCATATTCATATGTTTCCATAACTTCATTGCTTTATTATAACTATCTTGTACCATTAAAGCTCCATTTAAAGCCCCAACAGAAGTACCTGTTACAATATCATATTTAAAATGTAATTTCTTAAATGCTTTCCAAACTCCTATTTGATAAGAGCCTTTACTTCCACCACCAGATAAAACAATTGCTTTCATAATTTATCACCAAAAACATTATACCATAAAACTTATATATGTTATAATGATTATATAGTAGTAGGAGGTAGTAAAATGGCCACAAAAAGAAAATTTAAATTAAAACCACCTGCAATAAAGGCATTAAAAATAATAGGTGGAATAATAATTGTATTACTAGCGATATTCATTTTTTATAGATCAAATATAAATGATTTAAAAAAACTAGGATATAGTGAAACATCAGCAAAAACAATTCTTTTTAAATTTAAGAAAAGTGATGTTATTGAAATAGGTAAAAGTAAAACTTTAAATGCTGCTTTTGAAAGTGATAATTACAATGAAAAAAACTTTAATAGTTACGCAAAAATAAAATATCAAAAACAAGACAACATTATTAAAAATATTAATACATTATTAAAAGTAGGTTATAGTAATGACGAAATATCTATGATCTTAGCTCACGGAACTGATAAAGATGTAAGTGAATTTGCTAAAAGAAAGAAAGTAAGATACTTAGAAGAGTTTTTTAGTGTTAAATATGCAAAACTAAGAAATTATGATCGCTACATATCATATATGGATACTTCTCGTGAAGACGAAGAAACTAGTGTTATCTATGTAAATTTAGATTTAGATAAAGAAAATTATCAAGATCCTAAAAAAGTTACAGATTTTAGTTATACAATGCTTGTTAATAAACATTATAGTCTTGATAAAGATTTTAAACCAAGTAGTTTAATAACTATTAGTACAGATTATGCCTCTGAAAAAGGAGTAAAAGCAAACTCTACTGCTGTATCAGCCGCTAAAAAAATGATTGATGCTGCTAAAAGTGAAAATTATAATTTAATTATAAATTCTGCCTATAGAAGTTATGCTGATCAAGATGAAATTGTTAATACATATAAAGGTTTATATGGTGATTCATATGTTGAAAGGTACGTTTTAAAAGCAGGATTTTCAGAACATCAAACAGGACTTGGATTTGACTTTGGAAGTACTGATACAAAAATTTTCGCAACAAGTGATGAATATAAATGGATGGAAGATAACTGTTATAAGTATGGATTCATTCATAGATTTCAATCATCAAGTGAAGATATAACAGGAATAAAGAATGAAGCATGGCATTATAGATATGTTGGAAAAAAAGCTGCTAAATACATTTATGACAATGATTTAACTCTTGAAGAATATTATGCAATGTTTATAGATAAAGATTAGTTTAAGTATCTTATAAATTGAAAAAGTAAGTTTCCAAAAAAGGACATAAAAAAGACACATAGAATTACCTATGATACAATGTAAGTG
>CAZYZU010000038.1:0-9937 GCA_964652065.1 uncultured Muribaculaceae bacterium | reverse complement strand
TAATTTAATAAACTGATGATTAATTTCATTAACCTTTTCTATTTCCTTATTAAAAGTCATTTGTTCAATAAATGCTTCACTAAATTTATTATTATCAAAAGTAATATTCATAATTGAAAAACCTTTTTGATTAATTCCATCATATCCTCTAAACTTAATATTACAAAGAGATAAAACATTTAAAGAAAGACCTAAAGTATTATCAATAGTTTTAAAATTTTTATATAAGGAATTATGAAAATGTCCTCTAAGAATTATTTCGCTATCTGTTTTTTCATCACTATTTGAATTACTACTATGTAATAATAAAATATTAGATTTATCTAATTTAATTGTACCTTTTTCTACCCCAATTGGAATCAAATCAAGTCTTGAAGAAGAAATAACATTATTAATATTAAATTCATTTTTCTTTAAAATATGTTTATCATGATTACCTAAAATAAAGAAAGTAGTAATAGAATTATCCATAGGATATTTCTTTATAATTCTATCAACATCTTTTTCTACATCACTACGCAACCTATATTTACCATCAAATAAATCTCCTAAATGAAGAACATAATGAATATTTTTTTCTTTAGCTAAAGAATATACTTTATCAACAGAATCCATATCTTCATAACTAGAACCGAAATGAGTATCAGCAATAACCATTATATTAATATTGTTTTCTTTTTCCAATTTAATTTCTGTAACATTATTTAAATTTTTAGATAATATAATATCATGATTTCCATTTATTAAGAATTCATCACTTAAATTATAACCTTTATTTTTTAAAGAAGCTAATATCCTTATTAATTCTTTACTAGATATATTTAAGTTGTTTTTAATTTCTTCCACACTTTTATTTTCTTTTATTAAGTTTAATACTATATTTTGTCTTTCTGTCATGTTTACCCCCTAATATTAGCAATCAATCATTTTCCAAATTTTTAAATAATTATTTTCTTTAATATATATTGCGATAATCTTATCCATTTCATTTTTAAATACTACTTTATCATCTATATCAAAAGTATCCTCTATCCTAACACCATTACTAACTTTTTTTAACAATTCATCATCCATAACAATAGTAGGATATTTAGAAAGGACATCACAAATAGTTAATATTTTAAAATTATTATTTTTTATATCTTCTAATGTATATGCATCATCTATAGAAAAATTTCCTTGTTTTGTTCTAATTAAACTGTTCATTGAAAAATATTCATTAATAGATAATCCCATATCCCTAATTAAACTTCTAATATAAGTTCCTTTTGATACTAAACACTTAAATTTAAATGAAGAATCATCTTTATCAAGTAATTTCATATTTTTAATAGTTACTTCTTTTTTAGGAAGTTCTACTTCCTTATTGCTTCTTGCATATTCATAGAGTTTTTTACCTTTTACTTTAACTGCAGAATATATTGGTACTTCTTGTAAATAAGTTTTATTAAATGAATTAATAACACTTTCTATATCTATATTTTTAGATACTTTTTTTTCTTTTAAAACTTTTCCCGTAGTATCAAGTGTATCAGTAAGTAATCCCGTTTCTACTCCCGCAACATATTCCTTAGTATAAGAAGTTAATAATTCACCTATCTTTGTTGCTTTATTAATTGTTAAAACAAGGACACCTTCTGCCATTGGATCAAGTGTTCCAGTATGACCTATCTTTTTAATACCTAGTAATCTAGATACTTCATTTACAACATCACGAGATGTCATACCCATATTTTTATTAACTACTAGAACTCCAGAATAATTAGTTAAATATTCTTCTAATGTTAATTTATTAGAATAAATTATTTTAGCTGGAATTATTCCTACATAACGAATATGCCAAGCCTCATATGAATAACCAGTAATATTTTCTTTATCTTTTGGATAACTTAAAATAAATCCAAAATCTTTTAAATATTTATGTATCTCTAAAAATATATCTTCATAAGTAATTAAATCATCATTTTCTATTAGAAACTCACCATTAACTTTAATACTTAAATCAATTGCAAGACCAGTATGATGTTCACTCATCTTAACAGGTGCAATATATTTTTTAACATAATCCAATCCATATTCCCTAGTATATAAGTCAATTATTTTTTGTTGTTCATCTACTGTTCTATAACAAGAATCTATTCCAATATAAATACCCTTTTCTTCTAAAAAAAATTTAAGTAAAAGATAAGCCTCATATGTTTTTTTCTCTATCTTAATTTTTTCATTAGATATATTTTCACAATCAATGAGTTCCAAATAATTAAAATATCTTTCTTTTATTAAATTATTTTTATTAACTAAAGTTAAATAATTCATTTTTATCACCATCTTTATTGTATCAAAAAAAGGAATTATTTAACAGCAAATAAAAAAGAAGCCTATTGCTTCTCAAATCTATATTCTTGAGTTATATCTGGATATTTTTCTTTATCAACTTTTGAGAAGAACATTGAAGACTTTCTTACCCAATATTTTTTATCATCATACATGGCTTGATAAACAACCTCATCTTCTAATGTTTCAGTGTTTTTTGCAATAGTAACAATTTTATAATTCTTACCTTTAAAATGTTTAAATGTTGTAGCATTTTCATTATCTTCTAACAATGTTATAAAATTGTATTTTTTATTATTATAAATATATTCCATTATTTTTGTCCTTGTGAATTAGAATTAGCTTTAACTTTTCTCTCTACATTCATAACATATAAATTAAATGGATTATCTAATTCCTGATTCTTATCAATAATATTATCAGTAATCAATTGGTTTTTCATAAGAGATAGAACTTCATCTGGAACTACATTTAATTTTAATTTTTCACGACCATTACCTAAATTTGTAAAATATGAATAATCTTTATCAAAAACCAAATGTTGTAGTGCTGCTTTTAATTGACCTGGAGTTGATTCTTTGTATTTTGAATAAGTTAACATAGAGGCTTGTTCTAAAATATGCATCTTTTCTTCATCAATATCCTTATCCATAGCTAGTTCAACAAATCTTTTTTCTTGATCCTCTCCAGGAAGCATTTCATTAATAATAGTCTTTACAGAATCTTTATTTAAATATAATTTAACTTTTTCTCTTGAATTATTCGTTCTAGAAAAAGCAGTTGTATTACCAGTTTCTACATATGATTTTAAATGTCTAACAGCTACATCAACACCATACTTTTCTACAATTACACTAACAGCTTCTTTTAAAATAGATTCACAATTAACACCTTTTAATGATTGCTCTTCTCTTATTTTTGCATCTTTTTTAAATTCAGTATAATCGCTATTTGTATTAACAATTTTTAATGCAAGTTTAATCACATTGTTTTTTTCGTGATTAGGATTATTATCATTTGTTTTATTATATTCATCCCTTTTAATTAAATATTGTTGAAAATCACTTAAACTTATATCTTCTGTTTCTTTATATCTCATTTTATTTGCTATATAATTTGCAATAGCCTCACTTAAAACACTATTATATGAGGTAGTTCCACCATCTATTGCATGAGCAATACCATCATGCTCTATTAAAAATGGGTTAGCAGGAATTAATCCTTCTTTTATATAAGAATTTTTGTTAATATAATCAGTTATTTTTTCAGCATCTTCTAGATTGTTAACTCTAATAACTACATTATCAAAAGTGACTTTATCTCTAATTTTAGAAAGATGTGGAATATCTTCATTAGCAAGAAAAGTAAACAAATCATTAGCACCCTTATAAATATGAGCAGAATCCATTGGAACATATATTTTTATAGCAGTATCTACTTTTATATTCTTATTTTCAAATTGACAAAAGCTTTTCCATCTTGGATCATAGAAAGCCTTAATATTATCCATATTTTTAAAATTATGAACCCACGTTGAAAACATAGGTGATAAACTTTTACTTCTTTCTTCAACTGGTACACCAACTTTTATTAAAGCCGAATAAATAACATTCATCAAATCATCATAAGCTAAATCTGGATATTTATTTAAAATATTTTTTATTACCTCAAAAAAATCTTGTTGTCTCTTAATATTATCCATAAAAATCTTCTCCTTCTGAAATAATTGTATCACTTAACTTTTCCCTTGCCTCAACAAGACTATCTTTTATATCAAGTGTATCTTCTAAATCTTCCCTCATTTCAGAATTTACTTCTTCATCAACTTTTTCAAATTCTAATTCTTCTCCATTATAATCAATTTTAATATTCATCATTTTCACCTCTATTATTTTAATTTTACTATAAAAAAAAGCAATAAACAATTAATTTGTCTATTACTTTACATTAAAATAATGATAATTGGTTAGATTCAGGTAAATCACCAAGCATTCCCATCTCAACCATTTTTTCTATTAAAGTACCAGATACTTTAGCTCTAGTTTGTACTTCTTCACGACTTAAGAAAGGTTTCTTTGCTCTTTCTTCTACTAATTTTTTAGCAACTGTATCTCCAAGTCCATCAATTGCGCTAAATGGAGGATAAATTTCATTATCACTATTTACTTTCCAAACTGTAGCCTCACTTTTATATAAATCAACATTTAAAAATTTCATACCTCGAGCAGTAGCTTCTAGTGCAACTTTCAAACTTTCAGCTTGACCATTTTCTTTGTTGCTTGCCTCATATCCTTTATCTTGAATATCAATAATTCTTTGTTTAATAGCATCGTACCCTTTTATCATAGCATCAACATCAACATCAGTTGCCTTAGATGAATACCATGATGCATAAAAGTATACTGGCATATGAACCTTATACCATGCAATTCTAAACGCACTAATAACATACGCAGCAGCATGAGCTTTAGGGAACATATATTTAATTTTTGCACATGACTCTATAAACCAATCAGGTATTTTTGCATCCTTCATAATTTGCTCATATTCTAACCATTGTTCATGATCTTTTGGTTTTGATGCACGTCCCTTACGAACAAACTCCATAATCTTAAATGATTTGATTGGAGCAAGACCATGATACATTAAATAAACCATAATATCATCACGACAGCCAATTGTTTCTTTAAAAGGAACAATATTATTAGCAATCAATTCTTGAGCATTTCCAAGCCATACATCAGTACCATGAGAAAGACCTGATATCTTAATAAGTTCGGCAAAACTAGTTGGTTTAGTATCTTCTACTAATTTAATTGTAAATGGAGTTCCAAACTCAGGAATACCAAGAGTTCCTGTATTACACATAATTTCTTCTTTTGTAACACCAAGTGCTTTAGTAGATGTAAAAATACTCATTGTTTCTTTATCATCCATAGGTACTTTCATAATATCTGTACCAGATTGTAATTGAATAAGTCTAAGTTGTGTTGGATCAGAATGACCTAAAATATCTAATTTTAGTACACATTCATCAATTGAATGGTAATCAAAGTGCGTAGTTCTCCATTCAGCAGTAGAATCTTCTGCCGGAAACTGAAATGGTGTAAAATCATAAACATCCATATAATCAGGAATAACAACTATTCCTCCTGGATGTTGTCCAGTAGTTCTTTTAATTCCAGTACATCCCATAGCAAGACGTTCAACCTCTGCCGTTCTCATATCAACAATACCATGTTCTTCTTGATATCCTTTAACATAACCAAAAGCAGTTTTATCCGCAACTGTACCAATAGTACCAGCACGATAAACATTATCTTCTCCAAATAGTACTTTTGTATAAGCATGAGCACTTGCTTGATTTAAATCTGAAAAGTTAAGATCAATATCTGGTACCTTATCAGCATTAAATCCTAAGAATGTTGCAAAAGGCATATCCTGACCATCTTTTATCATTGGAATATGACAATTAGGACATTCTTTATTAGGAAGATCAAATCCAGATGAATAAGTTGCTCCTAAAGAATTTCCTTTTTCATCATCAAAAATGCTAAGCTTACATTCATTACATCTATAATGTGCCGCAAGTGGATTAACCTCAGTTATCCCCATCATTGTCGCAACAAAACTTGATCCAACTGATCCACGAGAACCAACTAAATATCCCTCATCATTAGAATGCTTAACAAGTCTTTGTGAAATCAAGTAGATAGGATCAAATCCACCTCCGATTATACCACCAAGTACTTTTTTTAATTTCTTTTCTAATGATTCATCATCTAACTCTTCTTCACTAGTTTTTTTAATATGATTTCTTACTAAATCCTTAACAGCATCAAAACCTGTAACAATAACTTCATGAAGTCTTCTAAATGACTCATCAACAAACTCTTCATCTGAAAGATTACTACTTTTTAAATCTTCTTTTATTGCATTTAATACCGTATCACCATAAAGTTCTGTAGCAATTCTCTCTTCAATTGAATAAGGTAAAACCTCACCATACCAATCCTTAGCTTTATTATAAACTAAATCAGTAACAACTCTTGGACAATCTAAATAAGATTTGCCATCGTCACTTTTAATACGAGGAGAAAAAGGAATTCCACCTGTGTCAGGTATAACTTCAACCATTTCAACCATATCCGCAATTTTCTTAGTATTAGTAATTACTAATCTTTCAACTAACTCTGGATCTTCTAAAAATTTAAAATCATTTAACATCTCATCAGTAGTTCTAAAATGATTAGATGGTATTTCTTTTATATTATTACGAGCAAGAGGATGTCTTCCTCCACCAGGAACTTTTTGATTAACAATAATCTCACGATATATTTTATCAGATTTCTTAATATGGTGAACATCACCTGTCGCAACTATTACTTTACCAGCCTCTTCAGTAACACGAATTATTTTTTGTAAATGAGCCCCTAACTCTACAATAGTACCAAAATCACCACTTTGAATTAAATGATCATAACAATCTAATGGTTGAACTTCTACATAATCATAAAATCTAATAATATTAGAAAGTTCATCTTCACTTTTACTACGTGCTTCCAAGAAAACTTCACTATTATAACAACCACTTCCAATAAGAAGTCCTTCTCTATTTTCTTCAAGAACACTTCTTAATATACGTGGAGTTTTATATAAATAAATTGTATTAGCAAGTGATATAATTTTAAATAAATTTTTAATTCCTGTTTTATTTTTAGCAAGAATATTAACATGATAACTTCTACCATATTTATGAATTTCATCACGAGAAACAAGTTCATCTAATTGATTCATATTTTCTATATTTCTGTTATCTAGTTTTTCCATCATCTTATGAAATACTAAAGCAGTTCCCTCAGCATCATAATCACCTCTGTGATGAGCATCTTCATCCCAAGGAATACTATATCTTTTAACAAGCGCTGTCAATGAATGCCTAGCATAATTATTATCAAGTGTACGAGAAAGTTCTAATGTATCAATTACAGGATTTGTAAATTTACCTAAATTATATTTTTGATAAGCCATCTCTAAGAATGAAACATCAAACTTAGCATTATGCGCAACCATTGGTAAATCTCCAAACCATTCAACAAATCTTTTTACAGCGTTTTCTTCATTATCTTTTCCTTTTAACATTTCATCTGTAATATTAGTAACATCTGTTATCTTTTGAGGAAGTTTTCTTCCAGGATTTATTAATTCATCATACTTCTCTAGTATAACTCCATTACAAATTTTAACGGCTCCTATTTCAATAATAGAGTCAGCCCCACCTGCATTAAAACCAGTAGTTTCAAAATCGAATACTACATAAGTCTGTTCTAACATATTTTTATCATTTGGACGAATAACAATATTAACACTATCATCTATTAATGTTAGTTCAGTTCCATAAATTGCTTTAAATTGTTTTTCACCTTCACCTAAATTTTTATTATGAGATTTTACAAAGTTAAACACATGAGGGAAAGCTTGACCACCACTATGATCAGTTATCGCAATAGCACTATGTCCCCATTTAATAGCTTGCTTAACTAAAGCTACTTCATCACATATTCCATCCATTTGACTCATTTTAGTATGAGTATGAAGTTCAACTCTCTTATCTGTTGCCAAATCTTTTATAACTTCAACTTCTTTTTCTACTTTAATAATATCTCTTGCATTTAAAACCAATTCCTTAGCAAATGTATCATTTTTAGTATAACCTCTAATTTTTACCCAAGTACCAGTTGAAAGTTCCCCTTTAAGTCTTGCATATTCATCAGGATCTCTAACAAATACTTTACAATAAATACTATCAGTATAATCAGTTATTTTTAAAGTGATTATTTTAAAATCAGTTTTACTAGACTCAAAAAAATCAACACCAAAAATATATGCCTCAACTACTACATTATTATCTTCTCCAATTAAAGTCTTAATTTTTATTGGATTTTCTACGATACCTCTTCCTAAAATACTATTAGGATCTTTTTCACGTCTATTACTTCTAACCGGCTTTTTAACCTCAGTCTTTACTGGTTCAACTTTTCTTTTTATATCAATATTAACACTTTGTTCTAATTCAGCTTTTATTTTTTTTAAAACATTTTCTTCTTTCCTAATTACTATATTAATATCTTCTATATATCCAAAACGTTTATAAAATTTATTTATTTTAGAAATACAACTACTTAGTTTTTCTTCTTCAATCGCATTAGATACAACAAGTACTAATTTATTATCTTCTACTTTTAAGCAATCACTATAAATTTGTGTAATAATTAAATCTTTTTTCAACAATTTTAATAAATATGGAAAATAATTAAGTAAATAGTTATTATCTTTATTTAAAATATTATAAATAACATTAAAAGTATCAATATTTTTATCTATATTACCTATTTTCTTATCTAATTCTTCAACAACATTAAAAGGTATATAATCTTCATTATCTATAAATATAGTCCAACTAGAATTCTTAGGACTAACAACTATTCTTGAAAGTTTAGCACTAGAAAAAAACTTATATTTATCATTATCAAAATCAATTCTATCAAGTAATAATTTTAACTTTTCTTCCATAACTATTTCCCCCATAAAAATAAGCTTCTAATGAAACTTATTATATTATTTCTAATTCATCAATCTTAACAATATGTTTTTGATTTCTAATACAAAAATCAATAAAAGCAAATAAGTCTATCTTTTTTAATTGTCTTTCATAAGTATATTTTTCTACATCAAATCCTATTTTATCTCTACTCATATACTTAACCATATCTTCTTTTGAAACCCCTAAATACATTAACCAATAAGGATATATTTGTCTTTTTAAATATTTTAAAGTATTATCTCCTGTTAGATAATGTGTAACCCCAGTAATACGAGTCGCAAACTCATTAATAATCGCAAGTTCTACTATTGCCTCAACTATATCTTTATAATCTTCTTGATAATGTTTTAACTCTTTTTTTACAATTTCAAATACTAATTGAATTATAGTATTAATTGGATTAGTAGTATCAAACTTTTTTCCCCAGACAATTGTATTAACTTTAGCGTTTTTAACTTCTGTTGTATCAATAACATCTAATTGTTCACAAACAATTAAAACATGATAAAGTTTTATATCAAATCTTAATATATCTTTTAACTCTTTTATAGAATTTTTTTTATTATCATCCCATATTTCTAACAATTTAATTCTAAATTTATCTGTATTTTTCTTTAATCTTTCATAGCCTTTATTTTCTAAAACAATATTATAAACAGTATCATCATCAGGTATAAAATTTTTTGGATCTTTTAAGATAAGTAAATTATCTCTAAAAGTTTTATTATATTCATTTTTATAATTAACCCATATTTTTTGTTTTAATTTATGGATATTTTCTGATATAGATGCTTGAAATAATAAATTCCAGATTAATACATAATCATTTACTACAAATTTTAAATTCATATTTACACACCCTTACTACACATATATAAATATATAATACCATAAATAAAAAAAGAAGAAAATGATTTCTTCCTTTTTTCTGTTATTTTATATTGTTAATATAAGATTTTTCTAAATCAGTTAATTCAGATATTTCATCAATAGACATAC
>CAZYZU010000037.1:0-9941 GCA_964652065.1 uncultured Muribaculaceae bacterium | reverse complement strand
AAAAATACCTAATAAATAAATAATAACAAAATACATAATAGATGCCATTATAACAACTTGTATAGTATCATATTTCATTCGATCTTTTTTTCTATTAATTTTGAAGAAAACAATTCCAATTATTAAACATACAATAAAATATATAAAAGAAAAAAATGTATATATTCTTTTATGATCTGGAAGTATTATAAAGAAAGACATAATAACAAAAGTAGTTACTAATATCAATAAAATTAATGATTTGATTTTTGTACTATCTTTCCCCATATTATCACCTATTTTAACTAGAAAAAAGGATTAAAATAATAATCCTTTTTCACATTTATATTCTTTATTGATTATTTTCGCTTGTATCTTGTGAACAAAGAACAGTTAATTGATATTGTAATTGAGCTGCTTTTGCTAAAGCAGTAGCATCTTTGTCATATGCAACAGTAACATTCATAGTAGTAGTACCACCATTTGGAGCAATTTTATTTCCTGTAATATCAGTATAACTAAATTTTATTGGTGCAATACTTGCAGCATCTTTTGAAGCATACTCAGGTGTTTCAGTAATACTATCAACCTTTGCTGGAATAGTTCCTGAATTTGTAACAGTAACTGTATAAGTTAATGCATCTCCAGGTGCATATAAGTTCATTTCAAAACTTGCTGTTTTTCCTGAATCAGTAATTGAAGCTGCTCCTTTTGGAACATCTGCTGCTCCTTGTACTGGTGTACCTGGTGCAATTGATGTAATATTAACATCCCAACTAGCTTCATCTACGTTAACTGTACCATTAATATTTAATTGTTGAGACATAAAGGCAAAACCTACTCCCATACATAATACTACAGCACAAAGTGCCACAATAATTCCATTTCTCATATTTCTATCTTTACTCATATCTATATCCTCCTTATTTTATCATCATTTTTATTTTATCACATAAAAAAAAAAATCACCAAATAATTTGATGATTTATTACCACTTTTTTAAATTTATTGACAATTACTATTTATATAAGATTCATTTCCTTTAAAACAGTAATCATAATTTTTATTTTTATAATTGAATTTTATATAAGCAAAAACTTTACCATTTTCAATATAATACCAACTATCTTTTAATGCATATAATTCATTAGTATAATCACTAGTAGCATTAATAGTAGTAATATCAATTCCATCTTTACTATTAACATCTTGTGAAGTAATATTTGCAGAATATCCAACTAATTTATTATACACATTAGTAGCATATTTATCTATATCCTCCTCTTTAATAGAAACACTAGTATCATTATTCATGTAATTACTAATGTTATTTAGAGAATAATCATATAAACTAGACAAATTATCTTTTTCATTATTTCTATCATCTTGTCCTAATTCTAACATTTTATCTTTAATAGTAGTAGTCCCACTACTAATATCTTTTTCTATACCATAAATAACAAATTCTTTATTAAATTCTTCTTTTACCTTAGAAAAAATATTACTATTACCATAATCTATTAGTTGAAAATTACTATTTGTATCAATTATATTATTGCTTTTTAAATTATCAACTATTAATCTAATAGCTTCTTCTATAGAATTACCCTCTATTTTTTTCTTATATAATGATTTAACACTATTTTCATCTAAAAATATTATATTAGAAACTTTTTCTTTTTTATTAATAAGTAATATAAAGTTAGCATTAGATTTTACCTCTACTGAAGTTAAATAATTATCAGTATCCAATTTGATATTATCGCTTAAATCTTTATAAATAGTATTAAAGGTAAAATACCCAACTAAACTAATAATTATAAAAATTACAATTATTGAAATTATTATTATTTTCTTTTTCATATTATCTCCTTAACCACTAAATTTTGGATTTAATGATAATGTTATTTCCATTCCATTACTAATCGCAGTACCTTCTGGAATGTTTTGTGCCATAACATATCCACTTCCATCCAATTTAACTTTAACACCTAATAATTTTAATATATTTAAAGCTTCTTTACTAGAAAGTCCAACAACATTTGGAATTGTATAAGCACTATCATTAGTAATTAAATAAATTGTATCTTTATTTGTTATTTTTTCTCCTTTATTAGGATATTGTTTAACAATTTTACTTCCATTACCAATTATTTTGTAATTCATAGCACTATTAGTTAAAGAAGTTTTTACATTTTCAATATTTTTATTAATAAATGAAGGGATTTTATATGAAATAACATTATCAGTTGTTGTAGCAACTTCTGTTCCAAAATATTTAGCCATATTAGTGACAACACTTTTAACTGCATTTGATATTGGTTTTTGACTTCCTCCAGCTGGACTTTTTACCGAAGCATAAACTATAATTTTAGGATTACTTTTAGGATAAATTCCAGAAAAAGAAGAAATTATATCAGATTTACCAGATAAATAACCACCACTTTTTTCATCCGCAATTTGAGCTGTTCCAGTTTTACCAATTAACTCACCACTATCAATTCTATAACCACTACCAGTATTTCCTATACCATTAACAGTATCATCCATAAGTTGAATCATTTTTTGTACAGTTGCAGTTGATGCAACTCGTTCAATCTCATCCTTCTTACCTTTAAAAACTACTTCTTTAGTAGTTGGATTAACTATTTTTTCTACTAAATAAGGACTGACTAACATCCCATCATTTGTAAGTGGAGTTAAAGCTTGAATATTTTGCATTGGAGTTGTTGTAATTCCCTGACCAAATCCTGCATTATAAATTTCTGTCTCATATTTAAAATTAAGAGTCCCTGCCATTTCATTAGGAAGAGAGATTCCAGTTTTTTGTCCAAAACCTAATTTTTTAAAATATTGTCTTAACATAGCAGAATTCATATGTCGATTAATCAAATTAATTACTCCGACATTACTAGATAATGCATATCCTTTATCAAAAGATATTGTTCCCCAACCATTTCTATTCCAGTCACCAATCTCAGTTCCATCCTCAGTTTTATAAACTCCCGATGCATATGTCTCAGCTCCATTATAAACACCATTTTCTAAAGCTGCCATATAAGTAAATGTCTTCATAGTAGAACCAGGTTCATAGGCTGACGCCATTGTATAATCTAAATAATTTGTAATATTACGTGTGTTAGGATCAAATGATGGAGAATTAGCCATACCAAGGATTGCTCCTGTTTTTGCATCTGCAACTACCATTGTAAACCAATCATAACCATAGTCGGTCAAAGATTGATTCATAGCTTGTTCAATAAAAAATTGAACATTACTGTCTATTGTTAAATAAACATCTTTTCCTTCTACAGCATCTTCTTTTACTTCATTAGAATCTGCAATTTTATATCCTTGTAAATCCTTTTGATAAGTAACATATCCATCTTTTCCTTTTAATAATTTATCATAGTATTTTTCAATTCCCATTTCTCCACTAATTGTATCATCAGTATCATCTTCATTACTTTTAGCATAGCCTAATGTATATGATAAAAATTGTCCCTTTGGATAATATCTTTTATAGCTTTCAATAAAATCAATTCCTGGTAAATTTAATTCTTCAATTTTCCCCTTAGTAAGTTCAGAAATACCTTTACCTTTACTACCAAATTCTGTTTGATAAACTTTTTCTTTATTTAAATAAGTTAATACCTTAGCCTCATCCATTCCAAGTAAAGGAGCAAGTTCTTTTGCAGTCTTTTCTTTATCTACAACATGTTGTGGATCATCTTTATCTTTTGTACGAGATGAATCTAAATAAGCAATTATTTTATAAGATGAAACATTTAACGCTAAAGCTTCATTATCACTAGAATAAATTGTTCCACGTTTTGCTTTAATTACATCGGTTTTTGTAGTTCTTTTACTAGCAAGTTCTTGTAAATTAGTCCCATCAACTTCTTTAGATACTGATAGTTGTAAAATTCTTGCAATCATTAAACCAAATAAAAGAAGAGAAAGAAAAATAATAATCTTACTGTACTTTATTCTATTACGATTCTTTTTCTTTCTCTTCATTAAATATCACGTCCTATTAATTATCTTGAGTTATTGTTTTAATATTATCATTATTATAACTCAAACCTTGTTGCTGTGCAACTTCCTGTACCTTAGTTAATGATGCTAACTCATCAATAGTCATTGATAATCCTTCATTTGTTTTTTCCTGTTCTTCAATTTGTTTTTTTTCTTGTTCTACCTCAAAATTTATTTTAGCAAGTGTAGCTTTAGAAAAAACAATTGATATAGGACTTGCTAACAGCAAGAAAATAGCTAAAGAATATAAAAATCTTTCAAAGCGAGACATTTTTAATTGTTTTTTTACTTTTTTCTTTGCCATATTAACACTCCTATTTTATTCTTTCAATTACACGAAGTTTAGCACTTCTTGCTCTTGGATTAATTGATAATTCCTCTTCACTTGGAACTATCGCTTTATTAATTACTAATTTAAAATCTGGTAAGAATTCTTCTGGTATACTAGGAAGACCTCTAACCTTTTTATCTATATCACATTTTTCTTTAAAATATCTTTTTACAATCTTATCTTCTAAAGAATGAAATGTTATAACTGAAACTCGTCCACCGACTTTTATTAAATCAAGTGCAGAACTTAGTGCTGGGGCAATAACATCTAATTCGTGATTTACCTCTATTCTGATTGCTTGAAAAATTTGTCTTGCTGGATGTTTATCTATTCTAAATTTCATAGGTACAGCCGTTTTAATAACTTCAACTAATTCTAAAGTTGTTTCAATATTTTTATTATTTCTGTACTCTACTATTTTTTTAGCTATATTTCTTGCGAATTTACTTTCTCCATATTTATTAAATATATTAGTAAGTTCACTTATTGAATAAGTATTAACAACATCATAGGCTGAAAAAGAACTGTTTTGATCCATTCTCATATCAAGTTTTGCATCCTTGTGATAACTAAATCCACGTTCTGCTTCATCAAGTTGTGGTGAAGATACACCAAGATCAAATAATACTCCATCTACTTTTTCAATATTTAATTCTGAAAGTTTTTCTTTCATACTTACAAAATTACTTTTAATAATAGTGAAGTTAGTACCAATCTCATTTAAACGACTGGTACTATGTTTAATTGCCTCACTATCTTGGTCGAAGGCGAATAAGTGCCCTCTTTTTATTCTTTTCAAGATTTTACTACTATGTCCTGCATAACCTAAGGTAGCATCAACAATGATACTATCTTCATTTAAATTTAGAGAATCTACTGCTTCGTTTAATAAAACACTTATATGTTTCATAAAGAAATACTCTCATCAAATAAATTTTCAGCTATATCTGACATGTTGTCTTTTGCAGAATCGAAGAAATTGTTCCAATCTTCTTGTGACCATATTTCTAACCTATTTCCTGCACCAATAATTACGCATTCCTTTCGGATATTGGCATAGGAAACTAATGGGGAGGTAATATTAATACGACCTTGTCTATCAAATTCTGCATTAGTAGCGCCTGATAAAAAGAAACGAACGAAGCTTCTCGCATCTTTTTTAGTAAAAGGTAGGGATTCTAATTTATTAACTATCTTTTGCCAATCACTTTTAGAATATACAAAAAGACAGTTTTCAATACCACGAGTTACAATAAACTCATCCCCTAATTCATCACGGAATTTAGCAGGAACTATAAGTCTACCTTTATCATCAATATTATGATGATATTCACCCATAAACATATAAATCCCCCACTTTCTACCACAATCAACCACTGCTTAACTATATACTACTATATAGAGAAAATTTTGTAAACAAAAAAAAGTAAAAAAAAATAGAAAAAATTCTACTTTTTTTGCTTCTTTACACTATTTTTACACAATTATTTAATTCCGTAGCGTTCATTAAATTTTTCTATCTGACTCTTTCTTTTTTTTACAAAAGACTGTTCTTTTTTATGATGTTCAACAAATTCTTCTTTTATCGGAAACATTGTTAATACTTTTGTACTATTTGGCAAAGTAACTATAGCTAATTTAGAAACATTTTCATCATTTACAGTTCCAATATTAGGATAATCAACTTGATATGTTTCAAAAAAATAATTATCAACAATAACTGAATCTTTCAATAACTCTGGTACACTAATTAATAAAGCTTCTAAATCAATATCATCATTAAATTTAGCAGTAGCCTCTTTTACATGATCTCTATCAATATGAGTTAAAGCATCATCAAATGAATATGAAACAATTTGCTTTTCTGAATACGTTAAATTACACTTATTTACTTGTCTTACCGTTTTAGCCTCAAGATATAATTTTGATCTTTCATAATTTACTATTTGAAATTTATTTAAATCATCTTTATCTATAATATCCAACATTTTATAAGCTTCTTCATATTCTTTCTTCTTTAATAAAGTTAACATCAGTTTAAACTTAACTGTATTACTTAAATCTCCAGTTTTATTTCTAGTACTATTATAATGTCTTTTTGCTTCATCATAATTTTTTAGACACATTTCTAATTCACCTAATCTAGAATGATATTCAGATTTACAATATTTGTCTTTTGTTATAGCTTTTTCATACATATTCCTAGCATCATCAAATTTATGTCTTTTAAAATAACAATCTCCTAAAACAAGTAATGCCTTACCACTATAATTACTATTATTTTTAATAATATTTTTACATATTAAATTTGCCTCATCTATTTTCCCACATTCTGAATATAAAGATGCAAGTTCTAAATAAGCTTTCCAATATATAATATTTTTGTTTCCTTGTAAAGCAAGTTTTAAATATTTCTCAGCATCTAAATAATTTAAATCACTTTTTTCAATTTTTGCTTTTAATATATTTACCTCACGATATAAATTATCATTTTTTTTAAAACTTTTTATTGTCTTAGAAATATTTCTCGCCTCATTTATTTTATTGAAATGTAATTTCACTTTTGCATACTCAAGTTTTAAATTATCATCATTAAGATCCAATTTACTTTCTAATAAAGAAAGTGCATCACTAAACCTACCTCTACTTTTCATTATTTTTATAAGTTCAATTATAGAGAATACTTCATTATAAGGACTTTCTAAAACATTTCTTTTAAAATATTCCAAAGCTTTTTCTTCATCTTTTTCAATTACCGCTAATTTTCCAAGTTTATATAAAGCACTATATTTACACTCTGTATCATTATCAACTAAGTCATTTAATATTTTTTTACTATCAGTATATTTGTTTAGAGCAATTAACGCTGTAGCATATTGTAGTAAACCATAAGAATCATTAGGATAATCATATAAATAATCCTCAAGTTCAACTAAAGCTTTTGAAATCATATTTTTTTTAATCAATATTTTAATATTAATTAATCTATTCTTTTTTTTGACAACCGAGTTATTTAATTTATCCATAAAATCATCCCCTAAAAGTTGCTTTATTATAACAAAAAAGTTTGAAAAATTCAAACTTTTTATTTTCTATACTCTTTATTTTCAATCTCTTTAGTTATTAAAGAAATAAATTCATCAACCGAAACTGTTGTTGTATCACGTTCTCCATGAAGTCTATAACTTATAGTATTATCATTTTTCTCATTATCACCAAGAATTAAAGTATATGGAACTTTAGCAGTTTGTGCTTCACGTAATCTATATCCTAATTTTTCATTTCTAAGATCAGCTTCTACTCTAATTCCAGCTTCTTTTAATTTATCAGTAATTATTTCTGCATATTCTCCTTGATGTTCACTTGATACCGGTATTACTTTAACTTGTACAGGAGAAAGCCATAATGGTAAACATCCTTTAGTCTCTTCAAGTAAGAAAGCAATAAATCTATCAAGAGAACCAAGAATTGCTCTATGAATTACTACAGGACGTACTTTTTTACCAGTCTCATCAATATATTCAAGTTCAAATCGCTCAGGTAATAAGAAATCTAATTGACAAGTAGATAGTGTTACATCATGTCCAATAGCACTTTTTACTTGAACATCAAGTTTAGGTCCATAAAAAGCAGCTTCACCTTTTGCTTCATAATATTCTATTCCAAGTTCATTTAAAACTTTTCTTAAAACATCTTCTGCCATATCCCACATTTCATTATTATCAAAATATTTTTCCTTATCATCTTTATCTCTTAAAGAAAGTCTAAAATCATAATTATCAAATCCAAAATCTTTATAAACATCAAGTATTAATTTAACAACTCCTTGAAATTCATCTTTTATTTGATCAGGTGTACAAAATATATGAGAATCATTTTGCGTAAATGCTCTTGCTCTTTCAATTCCACATAATGATCCACTAGATTCATATCTAAAATCGTTAGCAATTTCAGCAACTCTTACAGGTAAATCTCGATAAGAATGTAATTTGTTTTTAAACATCATCATATGATGTGGACAGTTCATCGGACGAAGTACATATGCCTCATCATCTAATTCCATTGAAGGAAACATATCCTCTTGATAATGATCCCAATGACCACTTGTTTTATATAAATCAACATTTCCAAGTGATGGAGTCATAACATGTTTATAACCTAAAGCAACTTCTGTATCAGTAATATAATCAACTAAACTACGTCTTACAATAAAACCATTAGGAAGCCACATAGGAAGACCTTTACCAACTAAATCAGCAAACATGAATATACCAAGTTCTTTTCCAATTTTTCTATGATCTCTTTCCTTACATTCTTCTAAGAATTCTAAGTGTTTCTCTAAATCTTCTTCGCTTTTAAAACAAATTCCATATATTCTTTGAAGCATCTTGTTTTTAGCATCACCCTTAAAGTAGGCTCCACTTACTTTTAATAATTTAAAATGTTTTAATTCTTTTACTGTTTCTACATGAGGACCACGACAAAGATCAGTAAAATCACCTTGTGTATAACAACTAATTACAGTATCATCTTCATCCATTCTACTAATTAAATCAATTTTATATGGATCATCACTAAATTTTTCTAAAGCTTCTTTTTTAGTAAGTTCATTTCTAACTATTCTTTTACCATCTTTAGAAATTTTCTTCATTTCTTTTTCTATTTTTGAAAGATCATCTTCAGTAATTACATCATCACCTAAATCAATATCATAATAAAACCCTTCTTCTATTACAGGTCCAACCCAAAATTTAGCATTAGGATATAAATGTTTTACAGCTTGCGCAAGTAAATGAGCACAAGAATGATTCATTACACTTAATTCTTCATTTTCTTTTATATTTATCATTAGTATTTACATCTCCTTTTAACACGATTACCACTAGTTAAAACATAAGCTTTTTGTCTATTAACACTGTTATTTAATGAATAAACCTCTTCTTGTTTAGGTATCTCAATAACCTCTCCAAAAGCACCTTCCATTAAACCACTTTCTCTTAATATTCTAGCTCTATCATTTTTAAGTTTATTTGGATTTGTTGAAGCTTTTAATTCTTCTAAAACAGTATCAGCAGAAAATCTTTTTGGATTTTCATAAAAAAGTTTTCTTCCCTTTTTCATTCGTTTAGTCTCTTCTCTTACTACTAAATAAGTTCCATCATTTAATAATTCTCTATTTACATAATTTAAATTAACTCTTATAGGTAGTTTTTTTCCCTTTTCCATTAAATACTTATCCATCTCATAATGAGTTAATTTTTTATCACCTTCATATGGAACTTCAAGAAACTTTTCCATAAAATCCCTAATTCCTATAATATTTTGATCAGTAACAATAATTCTATTTCCCATATAATCCTCCCCATAAAACAGAAAAAGACCCCTTATAAAGGAGTCTTTAGACGGTACCATCCATTCTTTATCTTAATTAAAATAACGGTATTACCCGGAATTACTTTTCATAATTCAACTTATAAGGTAGTAATTAATAAATGTTTTTAATTCATTTACACCAACCATGAACTCTCTAAATAAAACAATAAATTAACCATGTCCTTAATCACTGCTTTTTTCAAACAACAAAATAATCATA
>CAZYZU010000036.1:0-10070 GCA_964652065.1 uncultured Muribaculaceae bacterium | reverse complement strand
GGTCAAAATAAAAAAATTATAAATAAAATATACTTCATCATACTAATAAAGTAACATAAAAGTTGCTTTTTTTAGTGTTTTGTGTTATAATATGTCAAACAATTGAGGGGGATAAGTTATGAAAATCAATAAATTAGCAATTACTCAAAAATTAAAAGAACTTTTAAAACACGAAGACTGTGCATTTGTCGCAGCTAAAACAGATATAGGTAAATATAGAGATATAAATGAAGATTCAGTTTTAACATCAAACCATAAAGATGATGAAAATATTAAACTTCTTGCTGTTGCTGACGGAGTAGGAGGTGGAGACTACGGTTATATGGCCTCATCCATAACAATGGAACAATTAGAAAAATGGTTTAACAGTTTAAATAAAGATGTTTTAAATAATAAAGAATTAATAATAGAATTATTAAAAGACAAAGTAGAAAAAATCAATAAATTAATTAGAGATAAATCTATGAAATTGAAAAGTAGTTTTACCGCTACAACACTAACAATGGCTCTTGTATTAGAAAAAGAAACAATAATATTAAATATAGGCGATTCAAGAACATATAGTGTAAAAGATGATAAATTAACTCAATTGACAGAGGATGATTCAAGTGTTTGGCCACAATACAAATATGGATTAATAGAAAAAGATGAAATTAGATTTAGTCCAATTAATAATTTTATCACTAAATCATTAGGACAAGATTCAGATAAAGATTTAAACCCAGCCATCAAAGTTATTTCAAATGATTCATATGATAGATTATTATTATTTAGTGATGGAATAACAGATATATTAAGTGATAAAAAAATAAGTATATTATCAAAGAAAACAAATAAGAAAAAACTTGTTGATAAATTAATTAATCAAGCAGTTAATGTTAATCAAAAAGATGGAACAACATCAGGTAAAGATAACGCTAGTGTCGCTCTTTACATCAAAAAGTAACTTTTTAGTTACTTTTTATTTTTATACTGACTTTTAATAAGAGATATGATAAAATATAAGCGAGGTGAAACGGATGAAAAACAGAAGTGAATTAAGAGAAATTATCATGAAAGTTCTCTATCAAATAAATATTTTAGATAACGGAAAAATGGAATATAAAATAGATGATTTAATCAAAGATCAATTAGAAGTAGAAAATGAATTTGTTAATGAAACAGTTAATGGTATTGTTAAAAATAATAAAGAAATTGAAAAACTTGCTAACAAATATTTAAAAGACTGGACAATGGATAGATTAAATAAGGTTGATCAATCAATACTTGCCCTAGGTATATATGAATTAAAATATACAAAAACTCCTTCAATTGTATCAATAAATGAAGCTATTGAATTATCAAAAAAATATAGTGATTTAGATGTCACAAAAATGATAAATGGTGTTTTAGATAACATTTATCATAGTGAGATAGATATAAATGAATGAAACTAAATATATTACAGTTAGTCAATTAACTAGATATATTAAGTATAAAATTGATAATGATACAAATTTAAGTGAAGTTTTTTTAAAAGGTGAAATTTCAAATTTCAAAGCACATAGTAGAGGACATTATTATTTTACTTTAAAAGATGAATCATCAAGAATAAATGCAATTATGTTTTCAAGTCAAACTAAAAATATAAAGTTTATTCCAGAAGATGGTATGAAAGTATTAGTAACAGGAAAAATAAGTGTATATGAAGCAAATGGTGGTTATCAAATTTATGTTTCAAACATGTTAGAAGACGGTATTGGAAATCTTTATATTGCTTATGAGCAGTTAAAAAAGAAATTAGAAAAAGAAGGTTTATTCGATCAATCAAAGAAAAAACTAATTCCTAAAATACCTAAAAGAGTAGGAGTAATCACCGCTCCAACAGGAGCCGCTATAAGAGATATCTTATCAACTATAAAAAGAAGATTTCCTCTTACAGAAGTAATATTATTCCCAGCTCTAGTTCAAGGTGCAGAAGCTGCCCCATCTATCGTAAAACAAATCGAAAAAGTAGATGAATATAATCTAGACACTTTAATTATTGGTAGAGGTGGAGGAAGCATTGAAGATATGTGGTGTTTTAACGATGAAAATGTTGCTTACGCAATCTATAATTGTAAGATACCTGTAATTAGTGCTGTAGGTCATGAAATAGACTTTACAATCTCAGATTTTGTCGCAGATCTCCGTGCTCCAACACCAACAGGAGCAGCAGAACTAGCAGTTCCAAACAAATTAGATGTAATTAATTATATAGAACAATTAAAAATTAGAAATAAAAAAGTTATGAGAAATAAACTAGATTTCTTAAATCAAAAACTTTTAGAAATTACTAATAAATATATTTTAAAAAATCCAATAAGTATCTACGAAGTTAAAGAACAACAATTTGATACAATATTAGAAAAATTAAAATACAACATGAAAAATTTATATAACTATAAAGAAAAAAAATATTTAAATATTACAAGTAGTTTTATTTTTAAAGAACCAAAAAAATTAATTGATAATAAAAAAAATAAATATTTACAGATAATATCTAAATTAGAAACATTATCTCCTTTATTAACAATTAAAAGAGGATATTCAATTGTTAAAAAAGATAATAAAGTTATAAAAAGTGTTAAAGATACTAAAAAAAGTGATAAATTAACATTAGATTTATCTGATGGTAATATAAATGTGGAGGTATTATGAAAAAGAAAGAAAAAATAATTTCAACAATTTTTTACATACTATTTGTAGTAAGTATAATTATCAATGTAGTTTGGTTAATTTACTTTTTTGATCCATGCCAAAGATTTGGTGGTAAATGTACAGTAAATTTTGCTACTAAATTATTTACATCATCAAGTAATTTTGATTATTCTGGTGTAATAATTTGGATCATTAATATCTTATTATATCTTTTCGCAATATGGTATATGATCATTGCTTTTAAAACAAATAATAAACATAAAATATTAAAATTAATTATTGGTATTATAAGTATCCTATTTAGTATGGTACTAGGTAATTTAATATTTAATTTTGTAATAGAAATAATAAATCCAGATTTTTATTCAAATTGGTATAGCTTAAAGTAAGGAGAAAAAATATGGCAGAAAAAAAAGAAAAAAGTTTTGAAGAAAATTTATCAAATTTAGAAGAAATCGTAAAAAAATTAGAAAGTGGAGATATTCCATTAGATGATGCAATCAAAGAATTTAATGAAGCAATGACACTTGCTAAAAAATGTGATGAAAAATTAAAAAAAGCAGAAGAATCTCTAACTAAAATAGTTAAAGAAGATGGAACTTTAGAAGATTTTGAAGTTAACGAATAGTAATTGGTAAATTTTTATCAAAGTAATTTTAAATATTTAGGAGAAGATAATATTGTAGGAAGTTTTTAATGAGGTGATAATGATGAAAATTAAAAACAAACTACTAAAAATATTTGCTCTTCTTCTTTTTATTATACCAATAAATGTATTTGCTTATTCAAATTTTATAATACCAGGTGGAGAAACAATAGGAATTGAAGTTAATTCGAAAGGAGTATTAGTAGTAGGATTTTATAAAGTAAATAATTCCTTTATAGGAAGAAATGCAGGATTTGAAGTAGGAGATAAGATAACAAAATTAGATGGAAAAGAAATATCTACAATATCTTCTATGGTTGATATCATAAATAATATAGATACCAATACAGTAGAAACTACAATTTTAAGAAATAATGAAGAAAAAACAATTAATTTAGAATTGTCAAAAGATAGTGATGGAATACTAAAAACCGGATTATATGTAAAAGATGCCATAACAGGAATTGGTACACTAACATATATAGATCCAGAAACAAAAGTATTTGGTGCTCTAGGACATGAAATAATTGAAAAAACAACTGCTGAAAAATTTGAAATAAAAGATGGAATCATTTTTGGTGCTAATGTAGTAGGAATAGAAAAATCTAAAAACGGCTCAGCCGGAGAAAAAAATGCTAGATATGATAAGACCGAAGTGTTTGGAACTATAAAAGGAAATGAAATTTCCGGAATATTTGGATCATATACTAGTCCATTATCATCAAAAGAAAAATTAGAAGTTGCAGAGGTAAAAGACATAACAACAGGTAAAGCAACTATTAAAACTGTTATAAAAGATGATACAGTAGAAGATTTTGAAATAAATATTGTAAAAATAGATGAATCTAGTGATACTAAAAATATTTTATTTGAAATTATAGATGAACGTCTTTTAAAAGAAACAGGAGGAATCATTCAGGGAATGAGTGGTTCACCAATAATACAGAATAATAAAATAATAGGCGCAGTAACTCACGTTATTGTAAACGATACAACTAAAGGATATGGTATATTCATAACTACAATGTTAAAAGAAGGAGAAAATTAGGAAGAGTAATTCTTCCTTTTTTGTATATTTTTTTTAAAACAATTAATACTAATACTGGTGATATTATGAATATAAATGAAGCTTTATCAATAATACCTAGAAGTGTAATATCTTTAATAGTATTATTTTTTGTAACAAAATTAATTGGAAAAAAACAAGTATCAGAATTAAGCTTATTTGATTATGTCATTGGTATATCAATAGGTAATTTTACTGCTGAAATGACAATGAGCCTAGATCATCAATATATAAATGGAATAGTTGCAATTGTATCATTTGGAATTGTTTCATACCTAGTATCAATTACAACAATTAAAAGCATGCATCTAAGACGCTTTATAATAGGAGTCCCAACAGTTATAATAGAAGATGGTAAAATACTACGAGAAAGTCTTAAAAAGACCAAATTAGATGTAAATGATTTATTAGAACAATGCCGTTCTCAAGGATACTTTGATATATCAGAAGTAAGTTATGCCATACTAGAAGTAAATGGAAAAGTAAGTATCCTACCAAAAAGTGATTATCAAGTACCAACACTAAAAGATTTGAACATTAAAGGAAATAAAGCCTATCTTTCATCCAATATTATAATTGATGGAAACTTAATGAAAAACAATTTAGAAAATACTAATAAATCTTTAACATGGTTAAATAAAGAATTAACAAAACTAGGTCATACTAATTATGAAAATATTTTACTCGCAACTATTACTAATGGAACTTTAAAAGTATATGAAAAAAATAATGAAGAAGCAAAAAAAGTACTAGAATAATTTGTAATTAAATTGTTTTTGTTGTATAATATATAACCGTATATGAAACGGATGTGATAATATGAAAATATGGACAAAAATAAAATTAAAAGATAGAGATAGAGATATAAACAAAATATCTAAATCATTAACAAAATATTTATATAAAGATGGACCAATTAATAATATTATAGAAAAATACCATATCAAAGAAGAAGAAAAAATTGAGATAGAAAAATATACAACTAATAGAGTAGCAGGACTTCTAATGTTATATTCAATAGACGATATAAAAAGAATAAATGATATTGTAAATAAATATAACGTTCCAAATAATGACGAAGTAAATCCAGAATTAGAAGGATATATAGATAAGTAAAAACTTATCTTTTTTCATCTTTTACTATCTTTTTTTCAAAAAGTATGATAAACTATGTAAGTTGCAAAAAGGAGAAGTAATGAAATTTAAAGAATTAGAACTAAACAAAGAAATATTAAAATCAATTGAAAGTAATGGCTATGATACGCCAACTGAAATCCAAGAAAAAATTATCCCATTAATTATTGAAGGTAATGATGTCTTAGGACAAAGTCAAACAGGAACAGGAAAGACACTTGCCTTTGCTTCTCCTATCTTAACAAAAATAAAAGAGAATAGAAAAATTCAATCAATAATTCTATCCCCAACAAGAGAGTTAGCAATTCAAATAGCAGAAGAAATTAAAGAAATAAGTAAATATCAAAATATTAATGTTACTTGTGTATATGGAAACAGTAGTATAAGAGACCAAATTGAATCAATTAGAAAAGGTGTAGAAATAGTAGTAGGTACACCAGGAAGAGTAAAAGATTTAATTAATAGAAAAGTCTTAAAACTAGAAAATATTAGTTTCTTCGTTTTAGATGAAGCAGATGAAATGCTAAGTATGGGATTTCAAGAAGAATTAGAGTATATTTTTAAATCAACAAAAGATAATAAACAAGTATTATTATTTTCAGCTACAATGCCTAAAAACATTTTAAAATTAGCTCAAAAATATATGAACAAAAATTATAAAACAGTATCTATTACACCAACTACAGTAACATCAGATCACGTTGTTCAAGATTACTATGAAGTAAATGATAAAACAAGATTTGAAGCACTATGTAGAGTCCTAGATTATGAAAATCCAAATAGATCTATAATTTTTTGTAGAACAAAAAGAAATGCAGATGATTTATTAAATAGATTATCAGGTAGAGGATATAAAGCAGATGTAATTCATGGAGATATTAATCAAGATCAAAGAATCGCAACGCTAGATAGATTTAAAAATGATGTCTTTAATTATTTAATCGCAACAGATGTTGCCGCAAGAGGTATCCATGTAGATGATATAGATATCGTAATTAATTATAATCTTCCAGAAAGTAATGAAGCATATGTTCATAGAATCGGAAGAACCGGAAGAGCAGATAAATATGGAACATCAATTACATTTATTAGTCAAAGAGAACATCAATTTATTTCACAAATAGAAAGACATATTAAGAAAAAATTAATTAAGAAAGACCTTCCTAAAAAGGAAGAAATCTTAGCATCTAAATTAAAAAATAAAATAGAAAAATTATCAACATTAAAAGAAGATAATGATAATGAATCTATGTTTAGTGAATATGTTTCATCTTTAACTACTAAAGAATGTAAAAATATCTTAGTAAAACTTTTAGAAAACAGTATTGAAAAAGAATTAGGATCAGATTTTACTATTAATGTTTTAGATATGGGTAAAAAGAAAAACCAAACTAAATTAAAAAATAGAAATCTAAATGATAGTGTTAGAGTATTTATGACAATTGGTAAATTAGATAATATTACAAAAAGAGAATTATTAAACTTTATTGAAAAAAACGCTAATGTATCTGAAGGAACCTGTACAGGAGTAGAAATAATGACTAAGTTTACTTTTTTAAATATTAAAAAAGATAAATACGATCAGATATTTAAAGCTTGTAATAATAAAAAACTTAATAATAGATTAATAAGAATAGAAAAAGCAAAAAAATAAAGAGCAAAAGCTCTTTTTTTATTAATTAAATATATATAAGTACACTAAAGAATCCTAAAAGCATAATTACTGCTAAAACGATTGATACTATTTTAATAACTTTTTTATTCATATCTTCACCTCTATAAATAATTATAATTTAATTGTAGAAAAAAGTAAATTACTATTCATCATAATTATTAGTTATTAATAGTATGATTCTATAGGTGAAGATATGAAAAATAAAATAAAAAAGAATAAACTACTAATCAAACTATTAATTTCTATGACAGCAGCAATTATATTAGGAATATTATTTATCGCAATACTCTCTAAATCAAATAAATTAATGATTAAAGATAATTTAGAGGCTTATATATCAAGTCTAGAAAAGCTAAACTATACAAAAGGTATAATTAACTGTTTATCTACAAATATCTCTTATATTAGCTTAATATGGCTTTTAGGGATATCTATTATAGGAGTACCAATAATAATAATTTTATTATTATTTAAAAGTTTTACTCTAGGATTTACAATAAGTAGTATTATTTATTTTTATAAATTTAAAGGTATTATAATTTCATTAATATATATTATCCCATTAATAATAAATCTATTTTTAATTTTATTCATTAGTTATTATGGAATAATATTTTCTAAAAATTTAAATAGATTACTTTTCTTAAAAAAAGAAGTTAATTTTAAACATATTATGAGAAGATATTTAAAAATATTTGGATTTGTTCTTATCTTAACAATTGTATCATCAATAATAGAAATCTATCTAATACCAAATATACTTAGACTTTTACAAATATAGATAAATAGTGTATAATATGCCTAGTAGGTGATTATATGAAAAAAGTTATTATTGGTATGAGTGGAGGAGTAGATTCTTCTGTCGCAGCCCTTTTGTTAAAAAAACAAGGTTATCTTGTAGAAGGCTTATTTATGAGAAATTGGGACTCTTCTATAAATAATGATATCCTAGGTAATCCAAATATTAATAATAATGATATTTGTCCTCAAGAACAAGATTATAATGATGCCCTAGAAGTTTGTAAAAAATTAGATATTAAATTACATAGAATAGATTTTGTAAAAGAATACTGGGATTATGTATTTTCATATTTTTTAGATGAATTAAAAAAAGGAAGAACTCCTAATCCAGATATCATGTGTAATAAATATATAAAGTTTGATTATTTTGCTAAAGAAGCAAAAAGATTAGGTGCTGATTATATCGCAACAGGACATTACGCTAAAATGGATAATGGATATTTAAAAAAATCCTTTGATACAAATAAAGATCAAACATATTTTTTATCACAACTTTCAAAAGAACAATTAGAAAATGTTTTATTCCCATTAGGAGAAATAGATAAAAAAGATGTTAGAAAAATTGCTTTAGAAGAAGATTTAATAACTGCTAATAAAAAAGACTCTACTGGAATTTGTTTCATTGGAGAAAGAAATTTTAAACATTTCCTAGGAAATTATTTACCCGCAACTCCTGGTAAAGTAGTAGATATTGATACTAAAAAAGAAGTAGGAGAACATTCCGGTTTAATGTATTATACAATTGGTCAAAGAAAAGGTCTAGATATAGGTGGTAATCAAGATAAAATGTTTGTAGTAGGAAAAAATTTAGAAAAAAATATTTTATATGTAGCCTTTGGAGATAATGAATATTTATATTCCAATAGTTGTTTAGTTGATACAATGAACTTCAATTGTGAATTAAGACCAACTAAATGCAGCGCTAAATTTAGATATAGACAAGAAGATATTCCAGTTACAATTGAATATTTAGATAATGGAAATATAATTGTTAATTATGAGCATGTTAAATCAGTAACTCCTGGTCAAGCCTGTGTTTTATATGATAATGACATCTGTATTGGTGGAGGAATTATAAACGAAGTAAGAAAAGATAATAAGAAGCTTTGGTATTTATTATAAGCCAAAGTTTTTTTATAAAAATGTAAAGCGTTTTACACACTTTTTACTTGACACACTTGACAGAAACTTGTACAATTATATTGAAGGGTAGATGAATTAAATGAAAGAATTAAATATACTATTAACTGAGTTAGGAATTAGTAAAGTAAGACTTGCAAAATATTTAGGAGTATCAAGACAAATGCTTTATAATTATTTAGCTCTTAATTCTTTAAATGACTGGCCAAAAGAAAAATCAGTAAAACTACTAAGTCTTTTAAATATAACAGATGAAGATACTATTAAAAATATTACAGTAACAGGGGAATATATTATTGAGGTTGAATCTCGTCTTAATGAAGGTGTTAAAGACTCTTCTAATAGAGAAGTTTTATCGGATTTAAAAGGTTTTAATAAGAAAGAACAAGAATTATTATCTGATATTATAAATTTATTAAAAGAAAAACTAGCAGATGATAAAACAAAGAATACATATAATGCATATAGTTATTTATATCATTTCCTACAATCAATGGAAACAACACCTGAATTAAATTATATCGTTGCTTATATGTCTAAATCATTAGGATTTACAGATCCAATGGAATTTACTTTTGATAAAGAACAACAATTTATTTTTGAAAGTATTATGTTTAGCGCTATGACATTATATAATAATGGAGGAGCAAGTAAAAGTAAAATAACTGAATCTCATAAAAGATTTGTTCAAGATATAGAACATAAAAAAGAAGAAAAATTAAGTCGTACTCAAGAATTAAATACTGCTAAAGTTCAAGCTCTAAAAGAACTTGGCTATACAGAAATAAATGAAAATAACGCTAAAGAAGTATTAGAAAAAATTGCAGAAATCCAATCAAGAAAAGTATAAATATTTAAGACTAGTTTAATAGTCTGTTAGTGTAAAGAGTTTTGGGGATTTTTAATAAATTCTTAAGACTCTTTTGTTT
>CAZYZU010000035.1:0-10501 GCA_964652065.1 uncultured Muribaculaceae bacterium | reverse complement strand
GACATGCTGATTTTGGTGGAGAAGTAGAAAGAATCATGAAAATGGTTGATGGTGTATTATTAGTAGTAGACGCATACGAAGGACCAATGCCACAAACAAGATTCGTTTTAAAGAAAGCATTTGAAGCAGGAGCAAAACCAATTGTTATTATTAATAAAGTTGATAAGCCAAGTGCAAGATGTGGAAAAGTATTAGATGAAATCCTAGATTTATTTATTGAATTAGGTGCAGATGAAGAACAATTAGATTTTAAAGTTATTTATGCATCAGCAATTAATGAAACATGTTCATTTAGTGATGATTTATCAACTCAATCAGAAGGATTTGAAGAAGTTTTAGATACAATTTTAGAAGAAATACCAGAACCAACTGGAGATGCATCTAGGCCATTACAATTTCAACCAGCATTATTAGATTATAATGAATTCGTTGGAAGAATTGGAATTGGACGTGTTCATAATGGTAAAATAAAAACAGGTGAAATGGTTACTTGTTGTAGATTAGATGGATCAACTAAACAATTTAGAATTCAAAAATTATTTGGTTTTTATGGATATAAAAGAATTGAAATAGAAACAGCTGAAGCAGGAGATATAGTAGCAATCACTGGACTTACTGATATATCAGTAGGAGAAACAGTTTGTGATACAACAAATATCTTACCATTACCAATCCTACATATCGATGAACCAACATTACAAATGACTTTTGGAGCAAATTCATCTCCATTTGTAGGTCGTGATGGTAAAATTGTTACAGCTCGTAAGATCGAAGAAAGATTAAATCGTGAAACTCAAAAAGACGTAAGTTTAAAAGTTGAACAATCATCTAATGAATCATTCTTAGTTTCAGGACGTGGAGAACTTCATTTAGGTATCTTAATCGAAAATATGAGACGTGAAGGATTTGAACTTGAAGTGTCTAAACCAACTGTAATTATAAAAGAAGTTGATGGACAAAAAATGGAACCATATGAAGACTTAGAAATTGAAGTTCCAGAAGATTGTGTAGGTAGTGTTATTGAACAACTTGGACTTCGTGGAGCGAAAATGGAAAACATGACTAACTTCGAAAGCCAAGTAAGATTAAAATATACAATTCCATCTCGTGGATTAATAGGATTCTCAACAGAATTCATGACTTTAACTAAAGGATATGGAATTATAAATCATACTTTTAAAGAATATGGTAAATATGAAAGTGTTGATATTGGAGAAAGAAAACTAGGTGTATTAGTTTCGATTGATTCAGGTAATTCAACAGGATATTCAATTGGTAACTTAGCAGATAGAGGAATTATGTTTATTGAACCAGGTACTGAAGTATATGAAGGAATGGTTATTGGAGAATGTAATAGAGATAATGATTTAGCTGTTAATGTAACTAAAGGTAAAAACCTTACAAATGTACGTGCATCAGGTTCTGATCATACAGTAGTCTTAAAAAGACCTCGTCCAATTACATTAGAGTATGCACTTGATTATATTAATTCTGATGAATTAGTAGAAGTTACACCAAACTTTATCCGTATTAGAAAAAGAATTTTAGATACAGAAACTCGTAAGAAATATGATTCTAAAGTGAAAAATAGTTAATTAAGCTATTTTTCTTTTTTTTTCGTAAAATTTTGTTATAATAAATAATATAGGAGAGTATCTATGAAAAAGAATAAAAACGAAGAAGAAAATATTTTAGCATTAGGACAAAAACAAGAAGAAATTCAAATTGAAGAAGAAAAATCACATAAAAGAGTTCTTCCAACAATTTTAATATTGATTGGAATAATTTTAGTAGCAGGTGGATTCTTCTATAAAGATATTATGAATTTTCTAGGAATAGATATAAATAAAAAAGAAGAAGTAAAAGATAAAGATAATAAAACTGATAATGACAATAAATTAATATGTACTAAAAATACTACAGACCAAACACTAGGTATAACAACAACTATAACTTATACATATACATTTAAAAACAAACTTTTAAAATCATTAAACGAGCAAAGAAAAATATCACCTATAGAATATAGTGATATTGGTCCTGATAATATAAAAGTAATAAGCGGAAAATATACTGATGTAATTACAAGTTTTCAAAATATAATAGGCTTAACTACATCATCAACTTTAAATAATGATAAATTAACCGTTAATATTAATATAGATTACCAAACGCTAGATCCTACTAAAGTAGTTGCAAACGATAGAATAACTATTGTAAATAAATTAGATGAAACATCATCATCAGTAAAACAAAAAGCTTTAAGTGATAAAGATACATTGTGTAGTTAACAATGTATTTTTTTGTACAAAAAAACTGCGATTAAGCAGCTACATTTGTATTTTTCATTAAAGATTTCTTTTCTCTTGAAGAAATTCTAACTCTAGTTCCATCTTCAAGTCTAACTACTTGTAAATTAACTTTTTGTTGTGTTTTAGAACTATTACAAGCATGTGATCTTTTATTAGCTGAATTTGGTCTTTTACATGATAAATTTTTTCCCATTGCAATTCCTCCTTTAATCTCTTTGGTTCTCGCTTTATAACTTTACCATATAAAATAAATAAAGTCAAACAAAACCTATATATTTTATACGTTTTATGATAAAATTAAAACATAGGAGGAATGCTTATGTATATACCTTTATATCTAAGAAGTAACTATTCATTATTATCAAGTATGTTAAAAATTGATGATATTATTGCGTATTGTCAAAAACAAAACATTCCTTCATGTACAATAAATGATACTAATATGTTTGGTGTAATAGAATTTATTAAAAAATGTAGAAAAAATAATATTAAACCTATAATATCTTTATCTATATTAATAAATGATAAAGAAGTGGTTTTATTTGCTAAAAACTATGATGGTTATAAATCATTAATAAAAATAGAGACAATTAAAAGTGAAAGAAAATTAACTATAAATGACTTAACAAAATATAATAAAGAAATTTTAGTAGTTATTCCATATAAAAGTATAGATGAAGACAATTTATATAAAGAACTATCAAGTATATATAGTGATTTATATATTGGTTATAAATCATTACAAGAAGAAAAATCTTCTCGTCTATTAACAAAAAAAGTAGTATTTTTTAAAGAAGCATTATATCTAAAAAAAAGTGATCAAGAATTATTAAAGTATTTATATTTAATAAGGGACTCTAAAACTATTCATGATGAAGTGAATTATGACCTAGATAATCATGAATTATTAGTAAATGACATTTCAACACTATCATCACCTGAAGGGTTAGAAAATACTATTAAGATAGCAGAAATGTGTAATATAGAATTTCCAACACCTAAACTTTTATTACCAATTTATAAAGATACAAAGAATATGACTCCAAAAGACTATTTGTTTGAACTTGCTAAAGCAGGACTTACAAGAAGGCTTGATGGTGATATTAATGATGACTACAAAAAAAGATTATCATATGAATTAAATATTATTAATGAAATGGGTTTTTGTAATTATTTTTTAGTTGTCTTTGATTTTATAAAATTTTCTAAAAAAAATAATATCTTAGTAGGGCCAGGAAGAGGATCAGCAGCAGGATCTCTTACATCGTATGCATTAGGTATTACAGACATTGACCCGTTAAAATATAATTTGTTATTTGAAAGATTTTTAAATCCTGAGAGAAAAACAATGCCAGATATTGATACAGACTTTCCAGATAATAAAAGACAATTAGTTATAGATTATGTTACTAAAAAATATGGATTTAAAAATGTATCAGGAATAGTAACCTTTGGAACTCTTGGTATTAAACAAGTAATAAGAGATACTTCGCGTGTTTTAGGTATTCCTATTTATAAAGTTGATTCATTATCTAGATTTATTCCAACTCTTACTCATGAAAGTTTAATGGAGTTTTACAAGAAAAATGAAGTCTTTAAAACTAGAATTGATAGTGATAAAGATCTAACTAAAATGTTTCAAGTAGCTTCTAAAATAGAAGGGTTTCCAAGACATACCTCATCTCATGCTGCAGGTATAATTATGAGTGAGGTTGAGCTTGATGAAGTAATACCTCTAACTTATAGTGAAGGTGGATATCTTAGTAGTTATTCTATGGAATATTTAGAAGACTTAGGTCTATTAAAAATGGATTTTCTTGGACTAAAGAATCTTACAATTATTAGCAATATTTTAGATGATATAGAAAAAAATTATAATGAAAAAATAGATTTTTCAAAAATACCTTTAGACGATAGGGAAGCATTAAATGTTTTTACAACAGCCAATACATCAGGAATATTTCAATTTGAATCTGCTGGAATGAGAAATTTTTTAAAGAAATTACAACCAAATACTTTTGAAGATATTTTTGCTGCTATAGCACTTTTTAGACCAGGACCTTCAATGAATATAGATTCATATATAAAAAGAAAACATAATGAAGAAAAAATTACATATTTAGATCCCTGTTTAGAAAGTATTCTAGAAAATACTTATGGAATTTTAATTTATCAAGAACAAATTATTCAAGTAGCAAATATTTATGCAGGATATACATTAGGAGAAGCTGATGTCTTAAGACGAGCTATGAGTAAGAAAAAAGTAGATCTTCTAAAAAAAGAAGAAGAAAAATTCTTATTAAAAAGTAAAGAAATGAATAGAGATGAAGAAACATCTAAAAAGATATTTGCTTTAATTCTTAACTTTGCCGGATATGGATTTAATAGATCTCACTCAGTTGCTTATTCACTTATCGCATATAAGATGGCTTATTTAAAAGTGAGATATAAAAATGAATTCTTTGCTAATTTATTAACAAGTGTCATTGGAAGTGAAGCTAAGACTAAAGAATATATTGAAGAAGCAAAAGCAAATAACATCAAAGTAGAAAGACCAGATATTAATTTAAGTAGTGATAAATATATTGTAAGTGATAATAAAATAATATATCCATTTTCTAATTTAAAATCTGTAGGTAATGTTTCTGCAAAAAGTATTTTAAAAGCAAGAAAAGAAAAATTTACTGATATCTATGATGCATTTTCTAAATTAGTAATTGAAAAAGTTACAAAAAGTACTTTGGAATGTCTAATATATGGTGATTGTTTTAAATCATTTAATTATAATAAAAAAACATTAATAGAAAACTTAGATAGCCTAATGAATTATGCAGAACTTACTAAAGATTTAGATTTATCATTGGTAATGAAACCTGAAATAGAAAGATATGATGAATTTAGTGATGAAGAACTTTTAGAACAAGAAAAAAATGTTTTTGGGTTTTATCTATCTCATCATCCAACTACTAATTACTATAGTGATAATAAAACATGTATTAGATTAAATGAAATCAAAGAATATTTTAATAAACAAATAGATGTTTTAATATTAGTAGAAAGAGTAAAAGTAATTGATACTAAAAAAGGAGATAAAATGTCATTTATAACAGGAAGTGATGAAACTACAACTCTTGATTTTACTTTATTTCCAAAAACATATAAATTATATTCAAATATTGCTAGAGGAGATATTATTAAAGTACGTGGAACAGTAGAAAAAAGACTAGATAAATGGCAAATAATTGTTAATAAAATAAGAATATTGAATGGTGATAGGAATGAGTAAGATTTTTAATAAAATTAATAATAGTAAATATAGATTTGTTATATATTCAATATTTTTTACTTGCCTAATCGTACTTGGAATATACTTATTAAAAGGAATTTATCCTTTTGGAAAAGAAACTATAATATGCGGTGATATGGGACAAAGTTATGTTACTTTTTATCATCAATTATATGATGTTTTACATGGTAGTAAAAGCATTTTTTATAGTTTCACTCTAGGTATGGGGTCTAATGTATATGGTGGGGAAGTAGTAGATGGCTTATTTAATCCACTTACTTGGCTTGTCTATTTTGTAAGTAGAAATAATATTTCATATTTCTTCTCATTATTATTAATTGTTAAACTCATAACAATTTCAATAACCTCGTCTATTTGTATAGATAATTTTTTTAAAAAAGTAAATTTTAAATGGAAACTAATATTTAATTTGATGTATGTTTTTTCGTATTATATAATGCTTAATTATACTAATATTATGTGGTTAGATATAGTTGCATTATTCCCTTTATTACTACTTGGAATAAAAAATATATGTGAAAGAAAAAGTCCTATTTTATTTATAATAACTTTATCTTTATCACTTATTTTTAATTATAATTTAGCATACATGTTATTATTCTTTTTACTATTTTGTACACCTTTTATCATTAAATATTTTTGTAAAAACGAAAATAAAAAAGTAGCAGTTTCTTATTTGTTTTTTGGAACACTATTTTCAATAGTTTTATCTGCATTTGCTTTTATTCCTGCTTTTCATCAAACAATGACATCTTATAGAATGAATAGTAACCAAATAAGTTATGTTTTTAATACATTTGGTATAAAAACACTTAATTTATTTCTTTATTGTTTACCACTTTATTTTTATTTTCATTTATTGAAATATATAAAAAAAGATAAAATAGTTAAATGTAGTTTCATTATAATAACAATGACATTTATTCTTCCACTATTTTTTGAAAATATTAATTTGATGTGGCATACAGGAAGTTACAATTGTTTTCCATATAGATATGGTTTTATTCCATTTTATATTTTAATATTATCTGCTTTATATTATATAGATAAATATTTAAAAATAAAGCCAATAAAAATTAATAATTTAAATAAAATAGTCATGACAATATGTTTTGTAATAATAGTGATTTTAGAATTTAGATTATTTACATTTATAAATTATAATGATCCTGTCTTTTATTTATCTCTTAAATCCACATTATTAATCATAATAATAATGATAATTTCTAATATAATTATTACTAATCTTGTTAAATCAAATAATATAAAAACACTTTTTATTTTTCATCTATTTCTTTACCTAATATTTTCATTTAATTATATAGGTGTTGAAAAAAAATATAATAAGGAAGTTGAACATAATGATAATACATTTATTACTGTGAATAAAATAAATAAAAAACTAAATCTAAATAATAATATATTTAGAATTAAAGATACAACAGCATCTATGATTGAAAATTATCCATTAGCTCTTGATATCCCATCTAATTCAACTTTTTTACATATTATTAGTAGTGATCAAGTAAATAATTATAGACAATTAGGATATTCGGTTTTCAATACAAAATTAAATGATATTGGAGGTACTTTATTGAGCGATTCAATATATGGAGTTAAGTATTATATTTCTAATGAAGAATTAGATTCCAGTATCTATAAAAAAATAGGCAAAGTAGATAACTTATATTTATATGAAAATTTATATTCTAATAATTTTTCTTTTTTAACTGGTAAAATAAATTCATCAATACCAAAAAATTTAAATGTATTTGAAGCAAATAATTATTTATATAAACAAGTAACCAATAGCTCTAAAAATCAACTAGTTAAAACAAATCCTGAAATAATAAAGAAAAATGATTCACATACATCATATATAGTTAATTTTGATTCAAAGAATGAATTATATTTTTATTCTTCTATCAATCGAATAAAAAAAATAGTAGTTAATGGTAAAATAGTTAATATTCCTACTGTTGGTAATAAAAATAATAAAAATTATCCTATCAAAACCAGAGGAGGAATAATTGATTTAGGAGTTTTTGATAGTAAGGTAACAATTGATGTTTATTATAATGACAAAAATAAATATAATAATGATTCTGATAATTATATTTATAGTTTAGACTTAAATGAATATAAAAATTTTATACCAACAAAAAATGATTATAAGATAAAGTTAAAACATAATAAAATATATATTGATATAAATGTAGATAGCGATAAAAGAAAATTGTTTTTACCATTTAATTATGATATAGGATGGAATATTAATTCAGACTATAAAATAGAAAAAGTATTAAATAATTTTATTGGAATAAATCTACATAAAGGACATAATAAAATAATTTTAACATTTGTACCATATTTATTTAATACTTGTTTAATTGTTAGTATTATTGGAGTTGTATCTTTAATAACATTTGTTTATATTAGAAAAAAATTTAAACTAAAGGAAATAAAAGTAATTACATATCCAATTTATTATTTAATGATAATTGTAGTTATAGTTTTATTTCTAAAAGTATATTTGTTATCAATATTAAAATAGGAGAAAAAATGAAAAAAGAAAAAATATATAATATCTGTGTTTGGTGGATATTAATAGATCAATTAATAAAAATATTAATTACAATGAAAATGAATCTTAATGATAAAATAAATATTATTCCACATTTTTTTAAAATTTATTATTTAAAAAATGAAGGAGCTGCTTTTTCAACATTTGAAGGAGCAAGATATCTTTTAATTGGAGTAGCTATACTAATATTTTTCTTACTAGTTGGATATATAAAGAAAAATAAAATTAAAAGAAAATTAGAAATAATCTCTTTAGGAATGATTATGGGAGGATTAGTTGGAAACTTAATAGATAGACTTTTATACGGATATGTGGTAGACTATCTATCATTTGACATATTTGGATATTCGTTTGCAGTTTTTAATATAGCAGATATTGGAATAGTCTTAGGAGTAATAATATTATTTATAGATATTATAAGGAGTGAAATTTATGAACGTAGAAGTAGATCAAGAAAAAGTAAGAATAGATAAATATTTATCAGAAAAATTAGACTTATCTCGTAGTAAGATTCAAAAATTAATTGAAGATGAGAAAATTTTAGTAAATGATAATAAAACTAATTCTAATTACAAAGTGAAATTAAATGATCAAATAACAGTAAATGATGATTTAGATTTTTCAATTAGTGTTGAAAAAGAAAATATTCCAATTGATATAGTATATGAAGATGATGATTTATTAATTATTAATAAGAAAAGTGGAATGGTAGTTCATCCTGCACCTGGACACTATACAGGAACTCTTGTAAATGCTCTTTTATATAAATTTGATTTAGAAGGAGATCCAATAAGACCAGGAATAGTTCATCGTTTAGATAAAGATACTAGTGGTTTAATGATAGTTGCTAAAAATGAAAAAGTACATGACAAAATCGCAACCATGATTAAAAACAAGGAAGTAAAAAGACATTATCTTGCTCTTGTTGAAGGTTTAATTAATCATGAAACAGGAACAATAGATGCTCCAATTGGAAGAGATAGTCATGATAGACAAAAAATGGCAGTTACTGATGAAAATAGTAAAAATGCAGTTACTCATTTTAGTGTTTTAAAAAGATTTAATGATAAAACATTAGTAGAATGTGTACTTGAAACTGGAAGAACTCATCAAATAAGAGTTCATATGAAATATATTAATCATCCAGTAGTAAATGATCCATTATATAATAAGAAAAAAAATGATTCGTTTGGACAAATGCTACATTCAAAAAGTATTGAATTTATTCATCCAATCACAAAAAAATTAATTCATTTTGAAGTTGAACCTCCAAAAGAATTTAAAGAAAAAATAGAGGCCTTAGAAAATGAATAATCAAGAAAGCAGATATAAATCAACAAAGAATGCTAGTATTTTAGGAATAGTTGGAAATTTATTTTTACTAATAATAAAAGCAGGCATCGGTTTTATTACTAATAGTCAAGCAATGATTGCTGATAGTTTTAACAGTTTTTTAGATATATTCTCATCAATTATGACTTATATTGGTAATAAAATAGCTTCAAAACCATCAGATAAAACTCATAATCTAGGACATGGAAAAGCAGAATATATATTTTCTATGTTAATAAGTATAACTATGATTTATTTATCAGTAAAAGTATTTGTTAATTCGTTTACATCACTATTTGAAAAGAATAATTATCAATTTTCTATTTGGTTAATTATAGTATGTATTATTACAATAATAATTAAGTTTTGTTTATATAAATATACTCATAAAATATCAAAAAAATATAATAATTTATTAATAGATGCCAATTCAAAAGATCATAGAAATGATTGTTTAATAACAACACTTACTTTATTATCAACAGTACTTTGTATGAATAAAATCTATTTTATAGATAGTATTGTAGGTATGATAATCTCTATTTGGATATTTATAACTGCCTTAAAAATATTTATAGAAAGTTATGATGTTCTAATGGATAAGTCAATAGATGAAGCAACAAAAAGAAAAGTATATAAATTAATAAAAAATCATAAAGAGATAGAAAAAGTAATTCATTTTAATTCAACACCGGTAGGATATCGCTATCAAATATCTTTTACAATTTATGTAGATGGAAATTTATCAACATTTGAAAGTCATAAAATAGCTGATAGCTTAGAAGATGAAATAGAGGAAAAAATACCAGAGATATATTTAACAATAATTCATATAAATCCAATAGAAATAAATAACATTTGAGTTTAGGTAAAATTTAACAAAATGAAAAAAGTGAATTGGTTTTATCCAGAAATTCACTTTTTTGATATAAAAATAAGGAAAACTTTCCAAAAATTTAGTAAAAT
>CAZYZU010000034.1:0-10541 GCA_964652065.1 uncultured Muribaculaceae bacterium | reverse complement strand
ATTTTAGTGATTGACGCAATTAACCTTTTTTCATCTTTATTATTACTATAAAGTATTCTTCCACTATCAATATCCATAACAATACTTGATTTTGATGTATCTATTTTTGCACATACATTAATAGGAATTAAAAATATTACAAGTAAAAAAATCATATATTTTTTCAAGTTTATCACCTAAAAAATTATATGATTAAATTTTATATTTATTATTTATACTATAAAAAACAAACAATAAATTCTAAAATTGTAAATAAATTTACTATTATACATCCTACATTTACTATGGATTCACTATTTTTTAATTTATATTGTGGAAGCTTACTTTTAATTAATAATAAAACTATTGGTATAATTGGAATTAAGTATCTTCCTTGGAAACCATAAATTTCTTTAGAATTATATCTAACCCAGAAAACATATTCACATAAAAATACGGCTAAAAATAATCCAAACGCTAAAAATATAATTAAAGCTTTACTTATTTTATTAAATTTAATTTTTTTGTCTTCTTTTTCAAATACTAAGTATATTGTTATTACTATTAATATTACTGGAACTAGAACACTGTTTACAGCTTTTCTTTGCATTAACAAATCACTACTAAACATTTCCATAAACATGGTACCACTATTTGTAAAAGTAGAATAAACAAATGCCCTTACAAATTTTATTGGATTTGTAAACAATAGGTGTAAATTTTTTGATGGAACGGAAAATGGAGCTGATCCTACAGATATTGATGATGATATTTGTAACCATAATAAATTTAGGATAATTGGTATACATAAACATAAAATCAAGGTTATTATATGTTGTTTTTTACTTTTATATTTATTTTTAGGTATTATTAAAATTAAAAATGGAATTATAATATATATTATTTTACACAAAGATAACAAGACACTAAGAAGACATAATAGTATAATATTTTTTGTTCCTATTTTTTCTTCTTTTTGGATTAAATTTAGAATATATGCGATAATTAAAAAACTTAATGAAATAGTTATGCCATCACCTGATAATGTTGTAAACCCCTCTATAGCAATTGGATTTAAACATAATAAGAATAAAATTTTTTTTCCAAATGGAGCTATTTTTATAGCCATTGTTAGTAAAAATATACATGTTATTAAGTTAAACAATCTTGCTACATAAGTTATAAGTAATGTGTTATTAGATATTAATTTACAAATATTTATTCCAATAATTTGGGGAATAAACTGAATTGGACTATATACTCCTATACTACCCTCTGATTGAAAACTTCTTTTGTTTATATCTATTTTTTCTTTTTTACTTTTAATAACATCTTCATATTTATATGATGCATCATATGGTAATCCCAAATTTATACCTATTGGTAACCAAGAACCAGAATATCCAAATTCAATTTCTGGAATAACTTTAAATTCAGAAAGTTCATATGCTCTAATCCAATGATATGTTTCATCATGTCCTGCTAACATTGGAATAAAAAATAAATACATTATAAAAATTGGTATTGCCATTTTTAAAAATATTATATGAATTTTGTCTTTTGTTTTTAATACATAAATTAATAATATAATAAATATTATTAATACAATTGAAATAATAATATAAAGAGTTTTGATTTTGTCTATATTTGAATATTTAAAATTAATTTTATAATCTGTTATAACATCATTTTTTATTACGTTTATCGCTGATATATATATTGAATAATTACCAGATTTTAAATTTGATTTTTTTAAATCAATACTATATCTATTTGCAAATTTAAATTCTTTGAAGCTAATCTCATCTTTATATACAATATTTTCTTTTTTATCTCTTATTTCAAAAAAATAATAACTTTGAGAATTTAGTTTATCACTATTATTTGGTAATTGTATTTCAATTTCTTCTAAATGTTTTTTGATAAATATTTCTTTTGCTTCTTCTGTTTTTATATTTTCTTTTTGTGTTATATATCTTGATGTTCCCATATCAAATTTATTAAAAAAATAAATTAATCCAAAAATTACAATTATAAAAAAAGAGATAATAAATACTTTTTTATTCATATTAATTCCTCCAAATAAGTGATTTTATTTTCTTATAACATTATATCATTTTGTCTTTGATTAATCAATTTTACTTTGTGTATTTTTTATTTAAATCCAATCCATTTAATTGTAATTTAATTATGACTTCTGTTATTTCTTTATCATTTAATATTTTTTTTAAATTACTTCTATTTAAAATCCATAAATCTTTTACATTTAGTATTTCATTATCTATTAATTTTTTTTCGGTTCTTTTTGATATTTTAAGTTCTGTTATTGATTTATTTAACAATCTATTTACCATACTACCACCTAACTAAGTTTAGCCACTTTGTCTATTATATATTTTTTTGTTTCATCATAATCTTTATTTAATACGATTGAGAATTCTGTATATAAATATTTTTCTGCCTGTTTAAAATAATGATCATCTCTATCACTTATTTTTTTATTATTATCAATTCTAACCTTATTTCTTCCATATGATGTTTTGATTATTTTTATTAAATCTTCATATGTTCCTGATAACATTAATTTTTTATATTCTTTTTCAATTAGTTTTTCATGAATATCAATCACTTCAATATCTGGTATTTCTTTTATTACTTTTTCTAGGTTTTCTTTTGTTATTAATTCTCTAATAAATCCATTTTTATTTAAAGTTGGTACCTCTATTTTTAGTGATTGGTCTGTTACAGGTGCCAAAATATAATAATCCTGATCATTAAAATGTTTCTTTTTAATGTCTTTTATCTCACAAACGTCCTTTTTATAAACAATATAATCTCCTATAGTAAACATATATTTACCTCCTTATAAAGAAAACAAGTAGCTATCAACTGGACTTACGCCAACAACAGCTAGTCGTCGTAGTTATATTATAACATTTTTTTCTTGATTTTGTAAGTAAAACTTTAGTCTTCTTTTATTACAACACCAAATAAGCTGGCAATATCAAGTAGTTGATAACTATTTATGATTACTCCTTCAAGATTTTTTTTCATAATTTTAATACCTGATATATTTGAAGAAGACAAATCAATCTCTTTTAAATTTGTATCAATAAATTCTATGCTTTCTAGATTAGTATTATTAAAAATTAAATTTTTATGTTTTATATTAAAGAATCTTGATTCTTTTAAATTTGATTCTTCAAAAATAACATTATTAAACATTGAGTCAGAAAATAAACTATATTCTAAATTACAATTTTTAAATAAAACATCTTTTACTGTTAGGTTATCTAATAAAGCTCCCATTAACTTTGAATTTATTACTTCACATCTTAAAAATAATCTTGTTGAAGTTTTTAGAGTTGATAAATCACATTCTCTAAATATACAATCTATAAAATCAACATTTTCTAATAGTGTATTTGAAAAATCTATTTTTTCAAAATAACATCCATTAAATTCTATATCAGATATTTTCTTTGATACTATTTGGTTTTTAAATGAAGCTTCCTCTACTTTTTCTTCATCTTTTTCATCAATTATATACTCTTCTAATTCTTTTTTTATTTTAGGCTTTTTTATCATATTATCACCAGTTTAATTATAGCACAAAAAAGACTATATCTAATAATTAGTATAGTCCATGTAATTTTTGTCTATCTGTATCTGAGATATCTTGGATTTTCCATTCTTCATCTTCTTTTGTAAGATTAAAAGTCATTGTATATGTTGTTTTATCTGTAACATCTTTTAGTTCTTTTATTTTATAATCAGTATATTTTTTTGTTCCTACATCGTCATCATCTGTTACAAATTCATCTTTATGTTCATCAAAATATTCTTTTGATTTTGTGATAGTAGATGCATAATCAAATACTTCTATTTCAACATCTACAGTTGCTGTTTCTTCTTCTTCTTTTTCATCTGTAATCTTGTAAGATAAATTTTGATATTGTTTTTCCATTAATGACTTGTATTCTTTTTTCTGATCAGTATCCATTTCGGTATCACTATCGATTGTTACATCAAGTTGTGTCAAGACTTCATTATCTAACTTTTGATACTTACCTAAAAAGTCTTCTACCTTTTTACTAGGTGTATTAGTTGTATCACTACATCCTACTAATAAAAGTAATCCAAAACAAATTGCTAAAATTTTCTTCATAATATTCCTCCCATTTATATAATGAGAAGTTTTTTATATTTTATACAATTTTTTATTCAACAGTTACTGATTTTGCTAAATTTCTTGGTTTATCTACATCACAATTTCTTTTTATAGCTGTATAATAAGCAATTAATTGTAATACTGGAACAATTAATAATGCTACAGTATAATCACTTACATCAGGAACATTTATTTCTAAATCATTATTTTGTTTTAAAGATTCTTTTGAAATAATAATTGTTTTTGCACCACGAGATGATGTTTCAATTATATTAGAAATTGTTTTTTCTGCTAAAACATTATCTGTTAATATACCAAATACTGGCATATCTTTTTCAATTAAAGAAATTGTTCCATGTTTTAATTCTCCTGCTTGATATGCTTCACTATGGATATAAGAAATTTCTTTTAATTTTAAACTACCTTCTAAAGATATAGCGTAATCTAATTTTCTTCCTATAAAGAAGATATCTTCATGTTTATATATTTCTTCTGCTATTTCTTGATATTTTTTTTCTTTATCAATTACATTTTTTACAAGTTTTGGGATATTTCTAAATTCATCTAAATAGATATTTATATCTTTAATTAAACCTTTATCACTAGCTAATTTTAAGGCTAAAAGCGAGATAGTTGCTACTTGTAAAAGATAAGCTTTTGTTGTTGCTACTGCTATTTCTTCTCCTGCTTCTATAAATATTTGTTTATCAGATTCTCTTGCAATAGTTGATGTTTTTACATTTACAATTGCTAAAGTATCTTGACCTTGTTCTTTTGCTTTTTTTAAGGCAGCAATAGTATCTGCAGTTTCACCTGATTGAGAAATTAATATAACTAAAGTTTTGTTATTATAAATATTTTTTTTATATCGATATTCACTTGCTACTTCTACTATTGCTCTTGTATTTGCTTTTTCTTCAAACAAAGTTTTCCCAATCATTCCAGCATACATTGCAGAACCACATGCTACAATATGAATTTCTTCATATTTTGATAAATCTGGAATACTTGATAGATCATTTAAATATTTATTTAATGTTTTTTCAAGTACAACTGGTTCTTCATTTATTTCTTTTAACATATAGTGTTCATATCCATTTTTACTTTTACTACTCTTATCTATATTTATAGTATTTACTTCTTTTTCTACAATATTATTATTTTTATATGTTTTAATATCATCTTTGTTTATTTCTGAAATTTCTCCATCTTCTAAAAAAATAAATTTATTTGTATAAGTATTAATTGCAGTTATATCACTTGCAAAAAAGATTTCTTCTTTACCTACTCCAATTACTAATGGTGAATCTTTTTTTACTGTATAAATTTTATCAATACCATCTATCATTATTCCTAAAGCGTAAGATCCTTTTACTAAAGACATTACTTTATTAATTGATTCTATAATATTATTAGATAAGTATTTGTTTAATAGCGCAGCAATAACTTCTGTATCAGTTTCACTTTTAAAAATAATTCCTTCACTAATTAATTCTTCTTTTAATTCTTTATAATTTTCAATTATACCATTATGAACTAAAGTTATTTTACCTACTTTATGAGGATGAGCATTAACTTCATTAGCGATGCCATGAGTTGCCCATCTAGTATGAGCTATTCCCATATTATATTTTTCTAAATCGTAGCTTTTTATTTTTTCTTCTAATTTTTTTATTTTTCCAACACTTTTTATTATAGTTTCTTCATCTTTATTTTTTAAAGCGATTCCTGATGAATCATAACCTCTATATTCAAGATTTTTTAAACCTTCTATTAATATATTTTTGGCACTATTTTTACCAATATATCCTACTATTCCACACATTTTATTTTCCTCCATTACAAAAAAATGTAGTGGTGATATATCCTCTGTTATAATTTTGATTTTATTTTTTAAATATATCTTACGAATCACTTTATCCGTAGTAGCATCCGCCGAATCTTTCGATAACTACTATCCTCGTCAACTATTATTAGTCCAGGCGCTTAAATGAATTACTTCCTTTCTATTATTCATCCTAATATTATTATATACAAAAAAGGAAAAGATTACAAACTTTTTTCCTCTTTGTTTACAGATTTAATTACGAAAATATTGATTATTATAAATATAAATATTATTCCTAAAATAAGATAATTATTTTTACAATAAGTAATATTTATTTCATATATTGATGATGTTTGTGGAGTTATACTATAAATCTTATAATAAATAAGACTTACATACATAGTCGCTAAAATAAGAAAAATATTATAGGACCAAGATTTTTTTACAAGGCTTTTTTCTTTTATTACTAAATATAATTCTACAATTATAAATAGTATTATAGTAAATAAGAAAAATTTTCCTTGCCAATTTGATTCAAATATTAGTGGCATCATTTCTAATACTAAAAAGGTTAGAAATGATATAGAAATTATACTAATAAAGTATATTGCTTTTTTTATCATTAACCATCTAATCTTTCATATGGTGCTTCTTGTGGTTTTAACTCATCTATTTCATCTTTAAACATTTCATCAAATTTTGGCATTTCTTTTTTAATAACATCTTGATAGACATTTTTTGTACTTGTAATTGCTTTTCTAAAGTCTAGGACATTAACTTCACTTCTATTTTCAAATAAGGCATTAGAGAATGCTTCTTGAACAAGAGTTAATGATACATCTGGATAACGAGACCCTATTTCATAAATTCTTTTATATTCACTTGTAATATCTGTAATAAACTCCATAATTTTTTGTTGAGTAAATGGAGAATACATCATTTTTACACCAGTTCTTTTTTCCATTTTTGGAATTGATCCAACTAGTATTGCGATATTTTCATCTCTAGTTGGTTCAAATATTTCAACCTTTTGAAAACGTCTTACAAAGGCTTTATCTCTTAGAATATATCTTTCATACTCTTCTGTAGTTGTCGCTCCTATAACTTTAATGTCACCTCTATCTAGTGCAGGTTTAAACATATTGGCAAAGTCAAGAGCTTCTCCTTTACTACCCATAAGTGTATGAATTTCATCAATAAATAAAATTAAATTACTGTAATTTTTTAATTCATCAATTAAGGTATTTACTTTAGCTTCACCTGTAACAGGATCTACGCCTAAAAGTGCAGAAGTATTAATTTTGATAACATTATAATCTTTTAATGCATCTGGAACTAAACCTTTTTGAATTCTATAAGCTAATCCTTCAACAGTTGCAGTTTTACCAACACCAGGTTTACCAGTTAATACAGCTGATTTATCTGGAGTAAGTAATATTAAAATCATTTCTTTAATTTGTGAATCTCTTCCAATTGCAGGATTTGTTATATAAGTTCTATCATTAAAGTTTTCTCCGTAATTTGATAAAACACTAATTCTTTTTTTCTTTAAATCAAATTCTTCACTGTCTTTTCTTTCAATATTTCCAATATCATTATTCATTTTACTAATTCTATTTACATCATCGTTATTCATATTATCACTTTCCTTACTTAAAATATTATAACATATTTCACAAAGAAAAAAAGGAATAATTTCCTTTTAAATTTTTCTTATTAATTTTTTTCCTTCAGCAAATTTACAATCATCAGTACATGTATAATCTGGGAAGGTACATCTTGCTCCATGACTATATTTTTCAATATCATCTTTTAATGAGTTATTTGATTCTATTAATGCTTGTCTATATTTCATTAGTGTTTCTTTTGTTTGATTATTAATTTCAAGTTGAGCACATGAACATAACCTTTCTTTGCATTTTAAAATAAAATCATCATATGTACCATTTTCTACAATATCTACTAATGTTCCTTGAGGTTTATATTTACCTACACTTCTAATATCATCAAGCCATTCTGCTTTTAAATAGACATTATCTTTTATAATCTCTGGTACATAATATCCATCATTTTGATCTTCTTTATCTAAAAACTCTATTTGATAATTTATGGTTCTATGACGTTGAGCTTGTGCAATCTCTGCAAAAGTACCTTGATATTTTGTTTGATAAACATCACCAAAATGTTCTTCTTTATTTTTTATATTTTCTCCAAATAAAGATAATTTTCTATTTTTTTCGTTTTTCATTATTCTTTCATCTAATACGTTAATATCTTTTAACGCATCATTAAATTGTTCAATGGAATAATACATTCTGCCACCAAATTCAGTAGAAAAATCACATTTATCTTTATAATCTTCTAATATTTTAGCTAAATAGTTTATTTGTCTTAGACTTGTTGTATAAATCATTTCTGTTGGCATAAATACGGTTACTAAATATCTAGCATTTTCTTGAGCTAGTTTCTTTATTTTAGAATCATTATAGATGTTCCCATATTTAGCTTTTATTTCTGTTTCAAATTTTTTCATCCATTTATCATATAATTCTATTTCTTTATCAGTTATAATTGATGATTCTTTTTTTTCTACTTTTGTATATCTAGCTGACTTTTCACTTGTTGTATATTGTTTTTCATTATTAATTGCCATTGCAAGTATCTTTGGGATATTTTGCATATTAAAAGATATATTTGTATGATCATATACACTAAGATGACCACTTCCTAGTGTTCTTTTAATTCTTTTATTTGTTTTTTCTTCTTCCTCATTTTCAAGTGCAGAAAAGCCTTCTTTATTATAACAAACTCCAGCTATTTTTCCTGATCTATTAATTGCTTTATCCTTGTTAAAAGTCCCATCAATATTTCTAAATTCATTTGGTAAAATACTTATTTTTAAATCTTGTTCTTCCATTATTTACTCCTCCTAATATTTTACCTCTTCTTATTCTTTCCCTAAATAAATTATATCATATATTATGAATTTTAGAAAAAGAAAAGCTAAAATTTATTAGATTTTAACTTATTGATGAGTTATAAATTTCATTGATTGAATTTAATAGTTTTTGATCAAAAATTTCTTCAGTATCATTAACGCTTAATCCTTCTAGTAAAGCACGTGAGAATGATGCAATCATATTATTATTTCTAGATAATTTGTTGCAGGCATCTGTTTTTTCATAACCACCTGATAACGCAACAACTCTTACTACTTTTTCATTTGTTGTTAAGTCTTTATAAAAATTATCTATTTCTGGGATTGTAAATTTAAACATAACTTTCGTATTGTCCGGTAATAAATCTAACTGTTTTTTTACTTCTTTAAGTAATGTTTCTTCTGCTTCTTTTTTAGTAGAGCTATTTATATTTACTTCAGGTTCTATAATTGGTACTAATCCATAAGAGGAAATTGTTTTAGCAAGAACAAATTGTTGCTCTACAACTTTTTTAATTCCTTCTTCATTATTTTCATGGATTACAGAACGCATCTTTGTTCCAAAAACGCCAATACTTGCTGCCTTAGTTAGAGTATCTCCTAAGTTTGGGATATCTTTCATTAATTGAACACCGTCACATATATCACATAGACCTTTATCAACTTTTAAGAATGATACAATATGTTTATTATTCCACAAATAATCACTTGTTAATAAATTATCTATTTTTCGATTCATTGTCTCTTTAAATAAAATAACTCCAATTATTTTATCACTTGTAAAACTTTTGCTTTTTATTACTCTTGTTCTCATATCATGAATTAAATTAAACATTTCTTCATCACTAGTATATTTATCTTCAGTAATTCCATATAGTTTTAATGTTTTTCCACTACTTCCACCGCTTTGATCAAGCGCTGCGATAAAACCGGGTTTCTTCATCATTATTTCTAATTTTTCATTATTCATATCTTCATCTCCATACTATTTAATTATAACTTATAAATTTGTTTCTTTATATAAATAAAATGATTTTATACAAAAGTTTACAAAAAAGTGCCTTAGCTCTTTAATTTGTTTTCTTGAAAAATCCTACATATTTTTTTGAAATTGAAAGTGATGTTATAAAAGATGTTATTGGTATTACTAAGACACATCCTATTGCGCTAAACATTATTTTTATAAATTCTGCACAGAATACTTTTGCATTCATAATATCTAGAAATGAGTACTTACAGCTATGAAACCAAATAAGTAATGTCATAAATTCTCCTAAAAAGGCAAATAAAAGTGTATTTGTTGTTGTACCTAGAATATCTTTTCCAATTGTTAAACCTGATAAATATAATTCTTTTTTTGAAAGATGTTTATTATTTTGAAAGACTTCAAATAAAGCTGATGATATCGCGATAGATGAATCTATCATCGCTCCTATTAAACCTATTAATATTAGAGCAATTGAGACATTATTCATATCTAGATTAATATCATATGAAAACATATTGATTTCTTCATAAGACTCATATCCAAATCCCGCTATTCTTGATAATTTTGTCATCATAAATATTGATATGGCTACTATTACTAAAACTATAAAAATAGATTTTAGTGATGCTTTTGTTTT
>CAZYZU010000033.1:0-10727 GCA_964652065.1 uncultured Muribaculaceae bacterium | reverse complement strand
TCTCCTTGCTATTTAAATTTAACATAATTAAAGCCTATTTTTTTATAAACATCATATGCTCTAGGTAAGTTAAATATTCTTGCGAATAATAAATTATAAAATTCATCAATTAAAATTATAGAACATAAACCAATACTAATTGTTAGGAATAATTTCTTATTCATTTTCTTTGCTAAAGAAAAACAAAATGGAACAATTACATAAATTAGTAATAGACTAGATAATCCAAAAAACAAAACACTTCTTAAGCATACAAATCCATGAATGTTTCCAAAATTAAGTATTTCATTATTATAGTCCCAACATCTTTTACCGTTTGCTAAAAGATACATTCCTAAACCTGATATATATTCTAATATTCCTGATGATATAAAACCTGTTAAAAATACTCTTAATGGTTTCTTTCTATGTTTATATGTTAAAATATATATCATTATTGAACCTGTTGCGTAAATATTTATCCAGGGTAAGAAATTACCGCCTCTCCAGTAAAACTCTTTCATTCCTCCATTAAAATAATAAAATATAAATTCATATAGGAATCCAAAAATACCAGTAATAACTATTATTAGGCAAAATATTCCTAGCATTGTTTTTTTATCAAATGTATGATCTTTATTTATATATTTGTTAATTCTTTTTTTCATACTACTTTACTTCCACTCTTTAAATTATTATAGTCGATTATTAATATTTGTTTCCAAACCTAGAAAAAGGTAAGATTGTAAGAGTTGTTTTTCCTAAAATCTTTTTTCTTGGAATAAATCCAATTATTCTGCTATCCATTGAATTTTCTCTATTATCACCAAGTACAAAATATTCATTTTCTGGTATTGTTTCAGAATCTAATTCTCCTAATGAAAAATTTTCAGTTTTTTTATGAGTAAAATCCTCATCGATTTTATTGCCATTTATATATAATTCATTATCTTTATATTCCACTTTTTCTCCTGGAAGACCTATAACTCTTTTTATTAAATATTCTTTATCTTCTTTTATAACTACTATATCGAATCTTTTTATTTCATTAAATCTATAACTAATTTTATCTAATATCATTATATCTTTATTATGAAGAGTATCTATCATAGAATCTCCATTTACTCTAATTGGTGATACTATAAACATTTTAACTAAGATTACGATTAATATTACTAGTATATATATCCATGACTCTTTAAAAAATATTTTTATTTTATTCATTTTTTACCATCCTCTATATTACTATTATAACTTATAATTATTTTTTTTCAACAAAAAGAAAAAGAAATCAATAAATGATTTCTTATTTTTGTCCTCTTTCTTTGATTTTGTATTGACCTACATAATCTTTTAAGAAGTTTAATTTAGCACGTCTAACTTTACCTCTACGAACTACAGTAATTGCAGCTAATTTTGGTGAATGGATTGGGAATGTTCTTTCAACTCCAACTCCACTAGAAATTTTACGTACTGTGAATGTTTCAGAAACGCTTCCTCCACGACGAGCTACAACTGTACCTTCGAATGCTTGGATACGTTCTCTTTTTCCTTCGATAATCTTAACATCTACTTTTACTGTATCTCCAACACGAAATTCAGGGATATTAGGATTAACTTGTTTTTCATTGATTTTGTCAATAATATTCATAGTAATTTCTCCTCTCTTAATCTACCCAATGATCATAAACATATTTTTAGCGGATCATTTTCCTGACGAGATAAATTATAACATAAATATTTTAAATGTGCAAATAAATTTAATAAAAAAATACTACTTTTTACAGTAGTATTTTAAAGTTAGTATGAGAGTAGTAGTTTTTTGATTTCTCTTACTGTTAACACCTTCCCTTCACTTACAAGTTTTTCATTTATAATCAAAGCTGGAAAATTAGTTATACCGTACTTACTATCTTTTTCGATATCTTTAATAATTACCTCACTTTCTATTTCTTCGCTAGCACGGTTTACCATTTTCTTTAATTTTATGCCGTTACTACAATTGCTTCCTATTATCTTTACCTCGATAATATCATCTCCTTTCATGATACTATCATAGCAAACTTATATGTAGAAATTATGTAGTTTTTGTGGGAAAATATGTGAAAATAAAAACAATAACTAAATAGTTATTATTTTTTAGTCCAAACCCAGTCTTTAATGTATGGCATATCTTCTCCAAATTGATCAATATATTTTTTATGTTTTTCTAGCATATCATTACACCAATCAATTAATGCTTTTGAGTTTTTCTTATATCTTGGCATTTCTTTTAGAGCTGATATTACTAAATGGAATCTATCTATTTCATTTTGAACTCTTATATCAAATGCTGTTGTTATTGTTCCTTCTTCTTTATAACCATGAACATGTAAATCTCTGTTGTTTCGTTTATAAGTTAATTGATGAATTAAAGATGGGTATCCATGGAAATTAAATAAGATTGGTTTATTTTTTGTAAATATTTTATCATATTCTTCATCTGTCATTCCGTGTGGATGTTCAAAATTTGATTGAAGTCTCATTAAGTCTACTACATTAACAACTCTTATTTTTATATCTTTTACAGAAGATAGTAAAATATCAACTGCTGCAAGAGTCTCTAGCGTTGGTGTTTCACCACAACAAGCCATTATTATATCTGGATTGCCTTCATCATTACTAGCAAAATCCCATATACCAATTCCTTTAGTACAATGTTTTTTTGCTTGAGCACGAGTTAACCATTGTGGACGAGGATGTTTACTAGCAACTATAACGTTAATATAATTTTTAGTTTTAATACAGTGATCAAATGTTGACAATAAGCAGTTTGTATCTGGTGGTAAATACATTCTTACAATATCTGCTTTTTTAGTAACTAAATGATTCAAAAAACCTGGATCTTGATGTGTATAACCATTATGGTCTTGTTGGAATACATGCGATACTAATAAGAAATTAAGTGATGCAATATCTTTTCTCCAAGGTATTTGTTTTGATACTTTTAACCATTTTGCATGTTGACTTACCATTGAGTCAATAATTCTTGCAAAGGCTTCATAACTATGAATAAAACCGTATCTACCAGTTAAAAGATATCCTTCTAACATTCCTTCACAAACGTGTTCTGAAAGATATGAATCCATTACTCTACCGTTAGGAGATAGGAACTCATCACTTCGATAAGTCTTAGCATTCCAACTTCTATTTTCTACTTCAAATACATGATTAAATCTATTTGATAATGCCTCATCTGGTCCAAAAAATCTAAAGTTTTTATTTTTAGCATTTAATTTAAATACATCTCTAATATAATTACCAAGTTCCATTGTATCTTGTCTAATTATAGTTCCTGGAGCTGGTACTTTTATTGTATAATCTTCCCAGTTTGGTGTTTCTATTTCTTTTAGTAAAACACCTCCATTAGCATATGGTGATGCTCCCATACATTTTGATGGAGTTGGAACAAGTGCTTTTAGTCTTTTTACAAGTCTTCCTTTTTCATCAAACAATCTTTCTGGATGATAACTTTTTAACCATTTTTCTAATAGTGAAATATTATCAATATGTAAATTATCTACTGGTATTGGTATTTGATGAGCTCTAAAACTTCCTTCAATTTGTTTTTTAGCAATTTGTTTTGGGCCTGTCCATCCTTTTGGAGTAGTTAAAACAATCATTGGATAAGCTACTCTTTTTACTTCACCACTTTTAATCTTTTTAATGTCTTTTATTACTGAATCAAGTGTTTTTGCCATTGCCTCATGAATTTTTGATGGTTCATCACCTGATACTTGATAAACTTTATAACCACACCCTGTAAAGAAGTAATCTAGTTCTAATTCACTCATTCTTCCAAAAACGGTTGGACTTGCAATTTTATATCCATTACGATGAAGAATTGGTAAAACTACTCCATCTGTTTTAGGATTTAAAAATTTATTTATATGCCAACTTGTTGCGAGTGGTCCTGTTTCTGCTTCACCATCTCCAATAACGCAAGCTGCGATTAAGTCTGGATTATCTAAAACTGCTCCTGCTGCATGAGAAAGACTATATCCTAGTTCTCCACCTTCGTTGATTGAACCTGGTGTTTCTGGAGCAACATGAGATGATATTCCTCCTGGAAAAGAAAACTGTTTAAATAGTTTAGTCATCCCTTCAATATCTTCAGTCATTTCTTTATAAAATCTAGTGTAAGTTCCATCTAAATAGTTATTAGCAACCATTGCTTCTCCACCATGACCTGGTCCCGATATATAAAACATTTTAAGATCATATTTCTTTATTATTCTATTTAAATGAGCATAAATAAAATTTTGACCGGGTGCTGTTCCCCAATGCCCTACAATATTTGGTTTTATATCATTTATACTTAACTTCTCTTTTAATAAAGGATTATTAAGTAAATATAATTGTCCTACTGATAAATAGTTAGCAGCATTCCAATAATCATTTATATTAATTAATTCTTCTTTTGTTAATGCTTTCATCTTATCCCTCTATTCTTAATATTATTATAACATAAAAAAACAACTCGTCTATAACGAATTGTTAATTTTAGTTATCTATTTTAACACTTTCTAATCTAAAATTATTTTTATCTTTTATAAAGGTATATGTTGTAGTTGGAAGATCGCCTTCTATATCTTTATATTCAGCTTCTTGATAAGTAACAGGATTTTTACCTTCAACGCAATCATCATAACTACTATAATATCCTCCATTAGGATTACATGTATCAGTACAATAATTACTATATAAAATATGGGTATTTATTATATATTTATTGTCTTCTATTTGACTAGAAGAATAATAGGTATTAACATCCATTGAACTTGCTCCATGTCCATGACTATCATCTATTATATATGTTTTTGTATCATTATTTAAATTGTATAACACTCCATCTTTTGAAGGACATTCTATATCTTCGTATATTGCTTTAAAACCACTTACAAAGTATGTATTATACATATCTTTCATATCATCTATTTTATAATAATTTTTTATATTTTCAGTTTCTTTTAATGAATAAACACCAAATTGAAGTTTTAATTGATTATCAACTTTATTAAAATCACTGATTGGATATTGCCCTTTAAAAATATGATTATAAATATCAATTTGGTTCATCATTTGTTCTACTTCGCTATAATACATTTCGTTTCTTAATACTTTTTCGTCTTTATCTTTATCAAGATAAATGTCTTCATATTCTAAATATCCTATAAAGCCAAGTGACGCTAAAAGTAAAAGTATTAGTATTACGATTGCAACAGTTTTTCCAGTTGATTTCCTTATTTTATAAATTACTTTTGGTTTTTCATCCATAATAACACTTCCTATTCTAATTAGAAAATATCATATATAATTTATTTATACAAGAAAATAAAAAATAAGTTATCATATTTGACAACTTATTTACACGAAGATCTTGAAACCTCTTTTTCAAAATTATAATTTTCAATTTCCATCATTTTGTTTTTAGCTTCTTTTTGAATTAGTGAAAGACCTTTTGACATTACCTCTAAATCTTTTCTAGTTAAATAGTCTCGATATTTATTTTTAATAATTTGTCTAAATTTTTCAATTTGGTTTAAAGCTTCTCTAATGCTATCTCCGGAATCATCATCACTAACTAAAAGTTCTGTTAATAATTCAATTAATTTTTTATATTTTTTATCTACTTGCTTTTTTACAATTGGATTAGCAAGTTTTTTATTATAGATTGTTAAACCAATAATTTCTTCTCCAGCAATTTTATGTGATTTTTTACCAAAAGGAAAACCAGTTATTAAAGTTAATTCTTTTTTATCGGCTAGTTTATATTTGATTTTTTTATTTTCTATAATATACATATCTACACCTACTTTTCTAATAAATCTGGTCTTGTTTCTTTTGTTTTTTTAAGAGCTTGTTCTTCACGATATTCTTTTATTTTTTTGTGATTTCCTGATAATAATACTTCAGGTACTTCCATTTCTTTATATACTCTTGGTTTTGTATAAGTTGGATAATCTAGTAAATTATTGTTAAATGAATCTTCTAAGTGAGACTTTTCTTCAATTACTCCAGGGATTAATCTGATAACCGAATCAGCTACAACCATCGCTGGAACTTCTCCTCCTGTTAAGACATAATCTCCAATACTTATTTCATAATCTGCTAGTGACATAATTCTTTCATCAAAGCCTTCATAATGACCACAAATTATAATTAAATGTTTTTCTTTTGATAAATCATAAGCTAGACTTTGTTTATAAGGTTTTCCACTTGGTGTTAATATAATTACTTTAGAATTTTCATTCTTTAGGTCATTAACACAATCAAATATAGGTTGAGGCATTAAAACCATTCCACATCCTCCACCATATGGAGTATCATCTACTTTATTATGAGGATCATTTGTATAATCTCTAAAATTATGAATATTGATTTCAACTAATTTATTATCAATTGCTCTTTTAATAATTGATTCTTTAAAAACATTATTAAACATTTCTGGAAATAAGGTTAAGATATCTATCTTCATTTAAATCATCCCATCTATTAATTCTACTTCTATTTGTTTTTCATCTGGGTTTATTTTCTTTATCATTGGTGAGTTTAATGGTATTAAAACTTCTTTTTCAAATTCAACTCTTAATATTTTATTATTTTTACTCGCCATAAATATTTCTTTTATTATACCACTATTTTTATTTTTATCAATTACTTTATATTCTAATAGATCTTTATCTAATATTTCTTGTTTATTAAGATTTAGTTCGCTTTCTTCTTTATATACTTTTTTCTTCATTAAATATAATACTTCATTAATATCTTTATAATTATCAATTGTTATCATATCAAAATTTTTATGTCTTCGATAAGTTTTTATTAAATGCTTTTCATCTCCAATATAAATATTAGTGTTAGGTAAAAAGGCTTTATCTTTAAATTGAAAATCACTTAGTATTTTTATTTCTCCTTTGATTCCATGTGTACTTACTACTTTTCCAATGTATAACTTTTCCATATTATTTACCTAACTCATAAAGTAAGATTGAAGTTGCTACTCCTACATTTAAGCTTTCTACTATTTCATTTGTCTTTATATATATTTTTTTATCTGCAAAATCCTCTATTTCTTTATTTACACCTTTACCTTCATTTCCCATAATAAGTGCATATTTCTCTGGAATCTTAACTTCTTTTATATCTGTACCATTTTCTACATTAGTTGTAAATATTGTATAATTATTTTCTTTTAATGATATTAGTTCTTCTTTTAAATTTCTTCTAATTATATTAATATGAAATAACATTCCTTGAGTTCCTCTTAAAACTTTAGAATTGTAAAGATCTACTGTATTATCTGATAATATAATTGTATCAATGTTAAAAGCTACAGCACTTCTAATTATTGTTCCTAGATTACCTGGATCTTGAATATCATCAAGTATTAAGATGTTTTTACCTATTTCTTGATCTTTTTTCTTTTTACATAAACCTATTATATTTGGAGAAGTATCAAGAGAAGATAATTTTTTCATAATCTCTTTTGTTACATATATTTTTTCAATGTCAATATTAACTTCTATATCTTCTGTTAAAATTATCTTTTTTAATAAATTACTCTTATATGCCTCTTCTACAAGATGTTCTCCCTCAACTAGAAATTCTTCTTCTTGATCCCTATATTTTCTTTGATTAAGTTTTGATAATCTTTTTATTTCTTTGTTTTCTAGACTTGTTATTATCATTTGATTTCCTCCTTACTATAAAGTGTTTCTGGTTTATTTATAATAATATCTGTTATGTTTTTATTTAATTTTTCTAATTCATTTACTCTTTTTCTTATAAACCAATTTGGATATGTATAGATTTCTAAATTAGTTAAAATAGAGTCTTTTATAATATCTTTATTAATATTTGTTTTCTTAAATAAGGCTACTATTTGTTTCATGTTATCTAGTTCAATATTTTTTATTAGGGAGTTATCATAAGTATTAACTAAATCATTAATTTCTTCAATATTAAAGCCTATTTTTTCTAAATATTTTATCATAATTTTTTACTTTCTTTTACGCCATAACTACTTAATAGATGTTTATTATCAATTCCATATTTTTTTATTAAACTACTATTTGAATATCCAAACATTGCATTAATTGATTTTTTTTCTTGATTATAAATTTCTAAATTATTTTCTCTTAAATAATTAAATTTAGCATTAAGTATTTCTGGAGTGTTTTTAAAGAATGTTGAATTTTCTTCTATTAAGTTATAGCAATTATTTTCTTTACACACTTTAACATTTTCTTTTATTTTTGATAATTTTTGAACAATTATTGATACTTTTAATAATTTTGGCATTTTTAAATCGTTTTCTATATAATCAATAACCTTTTCTAAATTATCTATATTTGAATTAAATACTGCTGGGGTTAATAATTCATTATGTTTTTTAAAGATATCTAAATTTTCTATTTCTTCTATTTCTTTAGCTTTTTTAGTAAAAATCGTAGGTGTTAATAATTCTTCTTTGTCTTTAAAAATTTTCATTGAAAGTATCTTTTTTATCTCATTTATATTTTGATGAAAAACAGTTCCAGTTAGTAATTCATCGTTTTCTTTAAAAACATCTAAATTTACTATTTCTTCAATTTCTTCTGCTGATCTATAAAAGACACTTGGACTTAATTTATCTGGGTGTTCTTTGAAAAATTTTAAATTAATAATTTTTTGTATTTCACTTTTTGTTTTATTAAAGATAGTACCAGTTAATAAATCTTTTCTTTCTTTAAATAAAGGAATAGACAATATATCCTCTATTTCTTCTGATGTTCTTTGAAAAATGTTTGGAGTTAATAAATTTTTATTTTCTTGTAAAACTTTCAAATTTAAGATTTTTTCTATTTCAACTGGCTTTTTTTTAAAAATTGATGAAGTTAATAAATTTTTGTGTTTCTTTAATAAAGGCATCGTAACAATTTCTTTTATTTCAGTTGCTGTTCTTTGAAAAACGTTTGGAGTTAATAATTCAGGATGCTTTTTAAAAACATCTAAACTAATTATTTTTTCTATTTCAGCTTTATCTTTTTTAAAAGCATTTGCACTTAATAGATTTTTATGTTTTTTAAAACATTTTAAATTAACTATTTCTTCTATTTCTTTTTTTGTTTTCATAAATACTGATGAAGTTAATAAATCTTTATTATTACTAAAACATGGTAATTCAACTATTTCTTCTATATCATCTATGGTTTTTCTTTTTAAAATATTATTTGTTAAAATATCAACTAAATTAGGATGTTTAGTAATAAGTTTTTTTAGTTTTCTGATATCATCTGATTTTAATATTTTTACAATATCTGGATGTTTCCTTAAATATTCATCATCAACATGTAAATATTCTATTAAGTATTCTTTTTCTTCCTCACTCATGACGTCCTCCTAAAACTCTTTCATTTCTTTTCTCATTTGTTTATAATTGGGAAAATTTTTCTCTACTAATGTCCAAAATCTATTGGAATGATTTCCCTCAATTAAATGGGATAATTCATGGACAATAACATAATCTAGGTATTTTAAATCTCTTTTTATTAATTCTAAGTTTAGAGTTACCGTTTTACTTTTTGTATTACATACACCCCATCTAGTTGTCATTTTTCTTATCCTAAGGTCTGGGTATGGAATGTGTTCTGTATAATTATTATAAATGTTATCTAGATGTTCTTTATAAATTTTTTTTGCTTGCGCTTTATACCATTTATCTATATCTATTTTTTTATTTAGAAAAACCTTTTTTTCTCCAAATGAGATATCACAGTAATCAACATAAACTATTTCATATTGTTTACCTAAATAATTAAAGCCTTCATTTGCTTTTACTTTCTTTTTTTCTGCATTAATCATTCTAATAATTGAACTATAATTATCTTCCATTAATTTTTTTATATCTTTATCTCTTGTGAAATAATTTGTTGTAACATATATTTTTAAATCTTTTTTTACACGTATATACGTATTTTTATTAGATCTTTTCTTTTCAATAATTACATCATATATATCATTTTCTATATTAAACTGCATCTAATCACCAATCTTATTATACAAGAAATAATAAAATAATAAAAGACACACTAGTTAATTAATATCATAAATTATTATAGGTGAAGATTATGTATTATAATAAAGATGATTATTCAATGTATTATGAAAAACATGGTAATGGTGATAAAACACTTTTAATATTACCTGGTTGGGGTAATACTCGTAATACGTTTAGAATGATGATTGATTATTTTAAAGATAAATATACTATTTATATTGTAGATTATCCTGGATTTGGTAAAAGTGTTTTTCCAAATAGAGATCTTACAATTTATGATTACGCAAATATAATTAGGGATTTTATGACAGATGAAGATATTACTAATCCTATTATAATTACTCACTCTTTTGGAGGAAGAATTTCAACATTGATATCTGGATATTACAAAGATAAAGTTGATAAACTTATTATGATAGATACTGCAGGTATAAAACATAAAAAAGGGTTATTTAAATATTTAAAACAATTATTATATAAGTTTTTAAAGAAAATTAAATTTATAATTCCTAAAAGAAAAAGAAGTCTTTATTTAAAAAGATTAATTAATATTTTTGGATCAAGCGATTATAAAAATCTTGATAAATATATGTATAATAGTTTTAAAAATATAGTTAATGAAGATTTGTCGTACTATCTAAAATGTATAGATGTTAAAACTTTAATT
>CAZYZU010000032.1:0-10894 GCA_964652065.1 uncultured Muribaculaceae bacterium | reverse complement strand
CTATTATAGTTCTTTTTCTTTTTCGTTGTAGATATTTAGTGGTAGTTTTGCTATAATTAAATAAGAAAGAAGGTTAGAAAATGCCAACAGCACATATAGAAGCACAAAAAGAAGATATTGCAAAAACAGTTTTAATGCCAGGAGATCCTTTAAGAGCTAAATTTATTGCAGATAACTTTTTAAGTGATGTCAAAGTAGTTAATACAGTTCGTAATATGTATGCATATACTGGATATTATAATAATAAAAAAATTACAGTATTTCCATCAGGTATGGGAATACCTAGTATAGGAATTTATGCATATGAACTTTATAATATATATGATGTAGAAAATATTATTCGTATTGGTACATGTGGTACTAATTTAGATAGTGCAAAAATATTAGATGTTGTTTTAGCAACATCAGCATATAGTTTATCTACATTTCCAAAAATGTTTGATGGTGATTTAATAAATGAAGTTTCTTCTAGTGATAAATTAAATGAAAAAATAAAAAATATTGCTACTAAAGATAATATTCCTTTAATTTGTGGAGAAATTATTACTAGTGATGTTTTTGATCCATATATTGATTTTAATAAATATATAAAAAATTATCCAAATAAGGATTTTGTAGCAATGGAAATGGAAGCTTTTTGTCTTTTCTATTTAGCAAAAAAATTTAGAAAAAATGCTACTAGTTTATTAACTATTGTAGATATTATAGGAAAAGATTTATCAGCTAGTAGTAGTGAGAGAGAGCAAAGTTTAAAGACTATGATTAAATTAGCTCTTGATGCAGCATAATAAATAATAGTTATAACATACTAAGAAAAGAGGCGAGATATGAAATACTTTACAAAAGATTTTGGATCATATAAATTACATATGATTAAAACAAATAAATTTAAAACGATAAAAATAAGAGTTTGCTTTAGAAGTCCAATTGTTAAAAATGAAATTACAATGAGAAATATTTTATGTGATGTTTTAGCAAATTCATCTAAAAATTATAGTACAAAAAGAGATCTAATTATAAAGTCACAAGATTTGTATGCAGCAAATGTAGTTAGTAATAATTCAAGAATAGGTAATTATATTAATACTGATGTAGTTTTAACTGTACTTAATGATAAGTATACAGAAGCAGGAAATTATAAGGATGCTGTTTCATTTTTAAAAGAAGTTATTTTTAATCCTAATGTTTCTGATAATAAATTTTCTAGTGAAGTTGTTGATATGGTTAAAGCTAATGCTAAAACTTCTTTAGAGGGATTAAAGGAGGATGCTAGTTACTATAGTGTTTTAAGACTTTTTGAATCAATGGATAAAAATAGTCCTATGGCTTATAGAATGTGTGGTTATTTAGAAGACTTAGATAAAATTAATCCAAGTAATTTATATACATATTATAAAAATATGATTGATAAAGATTTGATGGATATTTTTGTAATAGGTGATATTAATTTTAAAGAAACAGAAGAATTAATTAAAGATAATTTTAAATTAAGAACATTTAAAAAACAAAGAATAGGTTATGTTTTAGAAGATAAGAAAGCTAGAGGAAGAAGATTTTTTGTAAAAGAAGAAGATGAAAATTCACAATCTAAGTTAACTATTGGATGTAGAATTCATAAACTTAGTCCATATGAGAGAAATTATCCATTAACACTATATAATATAATATTAGGTTCTGGAACTGATTCTAAATTATTTAAGGAAGTAAGAGAAGCTAATTCTTTATGTTATACAATTAATTCTGTACCAAATAAATTAGATAATGTTTTAGTTATAAGAGCAGGTGTATCTAAAAAGAATGTTAAAAAGACTGTTGATTTATGTGAAGAACAAATGAATTTAATGCGTAAAGGTAAGTTTAGTGAAAAAGATATTAAATTTGCTAAAGAATATTTTTCTACTGCTCTTGATTCTTTATATGAGAGTGAGTCTAGTATAATTGATAGTTATTATATGATGGAGATACTTGGAATAGATGATATTGAAACTCGTCGTAAAAAGATGAATAAAGTTACTGCTAGCGAAATTGTTAAAGTGGCTAAAAAAGTTAAAATGGATACAGTTTATTGTTTGGAGGGGATTAAAGAATGAAAGAGGTATCATTAAAAGGTTTAGATAAAACTTGTTTTGTAGAAACTTTAAAAAATGATTTAGATATTATTTTGATTCCTTATAAAGATAAAAAAAATTATTTTATGACATACGCTACTAGATATGGTAGTGAAATTAATACTTTTGTTCCAACTGATTCTAAAAAATATGTAACTGTATCTAATGGTATTGCTCATTTTTTGGAACATAAAATGTTTGAACAAGAAGATGGAGTAGATCCATTTACATTTTTTTCTGAAAGTGGAACAGGAGCTAATGCTTCTACTTCATTTAATAGTACTCAATATATTTGTTATGGAACTAAGGATTTTAATAAGAATTTAAAGTTTTTACTTGAATATGTTAATTCTCCTTATTTTACTGATGAGAATGTTTTAAAAGAAAAAGGTATTATAAAAGAAGAAATTAAAATGTATGAAGATATTCCTGAATGGGTATTAGAAGATAAATTAAGAGAAAGTGTTTATCATATTCATCCTAGGAGAATAGATATTGCAGGTAGATGTAGTGATATAGATAATATTACAAAAGAAGAATTATATACTTGTTATAATACTTTTTATCAACCTAATAATATGTTTATTATTATAGCTGGTAATTTTTCAAAAGATGATGCGATAAATACTATAAAAGAAGTTTTAGACAATAAAGAAAATAAACAAGAAAATATTAAAATAAAAGAAGTGAAAGAACCTAAGACAGTTTGTAAGAAGGAAGAGGAATTATCACTTAATTTGAAAGTTCCTAAAATAGGTTTAGGTTATAAGTTTTTAAAAGAATCATTTGGTATTAAAGATGAATTAGAACTTGATTTATATTTAAGTATGATTTCAACACTTTTATTTGGAACATCTTCGTTATTTAAAGAAAAAGTTCGTAATAAGCATTTAATGACTAATTTTTATTATGAATGGGATACTATAAAAGATTATAAAACTTTATTTATTTTTGCGGAAACAGAGAATCCTGAATTATTAATTGATGAAATAGAAAAAGAATTAAAAAACATTAATATTTCAGCAGATGATTTAGAAAGAATTAAAAAAGTTTGGATTGCTAATGAAGTTAAAATGATTGATTATGTTGATACTACAGTTAGTAATGTATTTGATGATATGATTAGATATAGAAGACTTATTGATGATAAAACTGATTTAATTAGAAATATAAATAAATCTACTTTGGATAAATTAATTTCTAATATGAAGTTTACTAATCGTAGTAAGGTAATATTATTACCTAGTAAGATAATAGCAAAGGAAAAATAATCCCTTTGTTTTTTTATATGTTTGTAATATAATAATAGTGAGGTGATGATATGCTTGAAATTAAGAATGTTTCTAAATCTTATGGAACTTTAAAAGCAGTAGATAATTTATCTTTTAAAGTAGAAGATGGAGAGATTTTTGGCCTTTTAGGTGAGAATGGTGCAGGGAAGACTACAACATTTAGAATGATAATGGGACTTTTAACAGCAGATGCTGGAGAGGTTTTATTAGATGGAAAAGCAATTAATTATGATGTTACAGATAAAATTGGATTTGTAACGGAAGAGAGAAGTTTACTTACTAAGCTTACTGTTAAAGAACAGATAATTTATTATGGTTCTTTAAAGGGAATGAGAGAGACTAATATCTTAAAAGAATTAAAATATTGGTTAAAGAAATTTGAAATAGAAGAGTATGAAAATAAAAAAATAAAAGAATTAAGTAAAGGTAATCAACAAAAAATCCAATTTATTTCGGCAGTTATTAATAAACCAAAATTATTAATACTTGATGAACCTTTTACTGGTCTTGATCCAATTAATGTTAGAATGCTAAAAGATGCCGTATATGATTTAAAGAAGAAAGGTTGTTCTATAATATTTTCTTCTCATCAAATGGAACATATAGAAGAGTTTTGTGAGAAATTAATTATTTTAGTTAAGGGTAGACCAATACTTGAAGGATATTTAGAAGATATTAAAAAATCATATGGTATTAAAAAGATAATTTTAAAAGCAGAAGATGTTGATACTGATAAAATATCTAAGATAAAAGGTGTTTCTAAAGTTAATAAAAAGCTTAATGAAATAGAAATTAATGTAGATAATTCATCTGTAGTTGATTTAGTGTTTAAAGAGATTAAAAAATATAAAGTATTAAAATTTGATGCTATGGAACCTTCTTTAAATGATATCTTTATAGAGAAAGTAGGTGTTTCTCATGAATAAGAAGTTTTGGTATTTAACTAAGAATAGTTTATTAAAGAAGATTAAATCTAAATGGTTTATTGTTGCTAATGTAATTATTATGGCAGCTATAGTTGGTTTAATTAATATAGATTCTATTATTACTTTTTTTGGAGGAGACTTTAATGAAAAGTTAGAAATAGTTGTAATTGATAATACTAAAGAAGTTTATGATACTTTTAAATCTAGTATTAAAAGTTCTAAATCTATTTTAGGAAGTGATGTTAATGTTAAGGTTAGTGAATCTTCTAAAGATGAAAAAAAAATAGAGAAAAAACTTAAGGACAAGGTTTTAGTTATTTTTGATAAATCAGATACTGAATATTTAAAAGCTAAAGTAGTTAGTGAAGGTAAGATTGAGGCAGTTGATTATCAATTAATTACTTCAGTATTATCTACAACTAAATATAGTTATGGATTAGTTCATTCAAATATTGATCCAAATGAACTTGCATCAATTACAAAAGCAATTAGTATTGATAGAGTAATACTTGATGAAGATAAGAAGAGTAGTGATGATAATATGGAAACTATTATGGGAACAGTATTTCCAACTATTATTTTACCTTTCTTTATGTTAGTAATATTTTTAGTTCAAATGATAGGTGCTGAAATATATGAAGAAAAATCATCTCGTAGTATGGAAATAATAATATCTAATGTTAGTCCTAAGACTCATTTCTTATCTAAGATGTGTTCAGCTAATTTATTTGCTGTAGGACAAGGATTATTACTACTTATTTTTGCAGGAATTGGAATGTTAGTAAAGAATAATATTTCTGTTAATACAACAAGTGATATTACAGCTCAACTTGGTACACTTTGGGATACTTTAGTTAGTAGTGGGTTTGCTGATAAATTAGTTTATATTATTCCACTTACTTTAGGACTTTTATTATTAAGTTTCTTTGCATATTCATTAGTTGCTGGAATACTTGCTTCAATGACTGTTAATATGGAAGATTATCAACAAATACAAACTCCTATTATGTTAGTTTCAATGGTTGCTTATTATTTAGCTATTATGGCTAGTATGTTTAATGGTTCACTATTTATAAAGGTTTTATCTTATTTACCATTTATTTCATGCTTACTTTCACCAGCACTTTTAGTGCTTGGTCAAATTGGTATTGTAGATGTAGTGATTTCTATTGTAATATTAATTGTATTTAATTATTTTGTATTTAAACATGGTATTAAAATTTATAAAGAAGGTATCTTAAATTATTCTAATGAAAAAGTTTGGACTAAGTTTAAGAAAATTATTAAAAAGAAGTAATGTTTTCAAAAAACTTAATTTGGAATAAGACTGAATATAACAAACTTATTAAGTATTTAGATTCAATAAGTGAAGATAAATATAAAAAATTTAGTGAGAAGTTAGTTTTTACTAAATATATAATTAAAGGTATTAGAATACCTATATTAAGGAAAATAGCTAGAGAAATTAATAAAACTGATATTATGAGTTTTTTAGATAATTTTCTAGCTAATTCTTTAGAAGAAGTTATGTTATATGGAATAGTTATTTCTTATATAAAAGATTATGATACTTGGATTAAATATTTTGATAAATTTATTTTATATATAGATAATTGGTCTATATGTGATGCTTGTATTTCTAGTATGAAAATTGTTAAAGAAAATAAAAAAATTGTATATAAAAAAATAAAAATTTATTTACAAAGTAATGAAGAATTTATTATTAGAGTAGGGCTAATTTTATTGCTTGATTATTATATAGATGATGATTATATTGATGATATATTTATAGTGATTGATAATATTGATAGTGATAAATATTATGTTAATATGGCAATAGCATGGTTAGTTAGTATTTGTTTTGTTAAATATAGAGATAAAACAATTAGATATTTAAATAAAAATAATTTAAATAAATTTACTTATAATAAGTCAATTCAAAAGATGATTGAATCATTTAGAGTAAGTAATGACGATAAATATATGTTAAGACAAATGAAAAGAGTATAATTTATACTCTTTCTTTTTCTTTAGTTTTAACTTTTTCTTTTAATGCGAATCTCTTTCGTTCAGTTAATTCTTGTTCTGTATTAACTCTTTCACATGAATATGAGATGAAGTGCATAGAAAGGATTGTGGCTGCGGTAAGTCCTGTAAGACCAATAGCTGTTGCTAGTGGATCACTAACCATTGCTGGTGGAAAGATTGGAACTACTGTTCCAATTCCTGTTGTGACAGCACCTAACATAGTACCAATTTGCTTTTTCTTTACAACTTTTAAATTCTTTTCTAATGTTTTAATTTCTTTTTCGTTTATTTCCAACTTATTTATTTTTTCCATATTTCCCCCTAAAGAATTATTATTGATATAATTCTTGTTTTAATGTATCTAAATTTTCATTCATTAGTGTTATATAATCTTTATTTTCATCACGATCACTATCTGATATATTATCTAACTTATTAAGTTCTAATATTTTTATATTAGTATTATTTTTTAATATTTTATCGGCTGTATCTGTGTTTTTTTCATTTTTAAATTTAAAAATATAATTAATTGTTCCTTTGTTAATCATTTGTTTAACTTCTGCTTTTTCTTTTTCCGTAGTATCACTATCTAAGCAAATTACTTGTAATCCAAATTTTTCTAAAAATTTTAAAGATGAGTCTGATGTTACTATTACTTTATTATCTGTATTTTCTACTGTTAATCTATAATCAGCATCTAATTCAGATAAATCAACCTTTAATTTGTTATAAGCTTTATCAACTTGTTTTGATAGATAATTACTTGTTATATATTCTTTTAATCCAAGTCTTACATTTTGTGCCATCATTAGAAGTGATGATGGGTTAAGCCATAATTCTTCAGTAGAGTAATCTGTTTCTAATACATAAGATGTATCTATTATTTTTAAATCACTATTTTTATCTAATAAATCAACAGCTAAATCTCTTTCTTTTTCAACTAATCCAGTATAGACAAATAATCCCATATTACTATAAGCTTTTTTTTCTTTATTTGTAACTTTATAACTATCAATATCAACCCCATCTGGGTAAACTCTGTTTATTGTTGAATGTGATCCATATAATTTATCGACAATATATTCATTTGGATAATTTGTAACAGATATATCAATATCTTCCATATTGTCTTGTTTACATCCTGTTGCTGTCAGAGAAATTCCTATTAACATCATTAATAATAAAAATATTCTTTTCTTCATTTTTTAATCTCCTTTTTTTTGACGGGATCATAACCACTTGTTCCAAAAGGATTACACCTTAATATTCTTTTTGCACTTAAATAACTTCCTTTTATAGAACCATACTCTGTAATTGCTTCAATTGCGTAATTAGAGCAAGTAGGAATATGGCGACATTTATTATGCCAAGGACCTGGTATTTTTTGATAAATCTTAATTAAAGATATAAGTGCTTTCTTCATATAATCACCGTATATTAATTTTACTATAAATTTTTATAAATATCAATTAATCTCATATACTTTATAAAAAAACATCAGTTATTTTTTATAACTAATGTTCTTTTCATTTTGAATAGATTCTTCTATATTAGGAGAATATAGTTTATCAATTTCTTTTCTTAATTTTTTTAGTTTTTCTAATTTCTTTTTATTATCTTCTTTTTCTATTTTTATTCCGATATGATTTTTAATTGTTTCACAGGAATTGTTTAATTCGTTTTTACTAATTGTTTCATTAGAAATTTGTTTTTTTATTAATTTAATATTTTTAGAAGATTTAACTATATCTTTTATTCCTTTTATTGGTAAAACTATTAATCCTAGTTCTAAAAGTGATGCAAAACATAATGGAATAGCATCAGCTGTAGTATTTATTTTAGAAATATTTAAGTTTGTTAAAAGAATAGGAGATAATATTACAAAAGTTCCTCCTCCAACAATAATACAGTTAATGGCATCTTTCTTTTTTTCATAATTTTCATATAATTTCTTTCTTAATTCTATTTTACTTAAATTTGTATAATTATTTTTCATATTTTCCTCCTTAATAATACAAGTTAGTTAATTATATGAATTTTATTTTAAACTATACTATTTTTCTTATTTTTGATATAATTGTTGTGGTGATAATATGAAAGAATTATATGATATATTAAAAATTAATCCTAAGAATGAAAAACTTTATAATACGGCTGTTTCTCATTCTTCTTACGCTAATGAACATAGAGCTAAAAAGGATTATGAAAGATTAGAGTTTTTGGGAGATTCTGTAGTTGATCTTGTAATTGCAGATTATTTATATTCTAATCATAATGAAGATGAAGGGGAAATGACTAAGGTTAGAGCAAGTTATGTTTGTGAAAATGCTTTATATGAATATAGTATGAAGCTTGGCCTTTCTAAATTTATTAAAGTAGGACATGGTGAGGAAAAAGAAGGTGGAAAATATAAGAAGGCAATTTTATCTGATATATTTGAAGCTTTAATGGGAGCAATTTATTTAGATTTAGGTTACGCTACAGCAAGAAGAACTGTTTTATCTATAATAGTACCTTTTATTGAAGATCCTTCAATAACTTTCTTTAGTGATTATAAATCAGCTTTACAAGAGTATGTTCAAACAGAACAAAAATCTTTATTTTATGATTTAATTAATGAAGAAGGTCCTGCACATGATAAGGTATTTACAATTGATGTTAGAATTGATGATATTGTTTATGGTAGAGGAGTAGCTGGTTCTAAAAAAGAAGCTGAACAAAATGCTGCGAAAGAAGCATTATCAAAACTAGCTAAGTAATTCTTGAAAAAAAGTGGTTTTTTTGATATAATGTAGAAGTTTGTTAACTTACTAACAAAATTAAGAAAGGAGAAAATTATGAGTAAAATTAGAATTTTCAGTTTAGGTGGACTAAACGAAAACGGAAAAAACATGTATGTTGTCGAAGTTGATAAAGATATTTTTATTTTTGATGCGGGTTTAAAATTCGATAACGACAGAAATTTAGGAATAGATTATATTATTCCAAACTTTTCATATATAGTGAAAAATAGAAAAAGAGTAAAGGGGTTATTTTTAACTCATGGACATGATAGTAATATAGGAGCAGTTCCTGATTTATTAGAAACAGTACCAGAAATACCAGTTTTTGCAACAAAACTTACATTAGAATTATTAAAAAATGATTTAGGTGATGTTAAAAAATATAAGTTAAATGAAATAAAAGCTCATTCTAAATTAAATTTTGGAAAGAATTCAGTGTTTCCTATTAGTGTAACACATTCAATACCTGATGCTGTATGTTTTGTTTTATATACAAAAGATGGAGCAATTGTTTATACAGGAGACTTTACATTTGATGCTACTATGATGGGTAATTATGCAACTGATATTGGTAAACTTGCTTATGTTGGTAAACAAGGAGTTTTATGTTTACTTTCAGAATCAATTTATGCAGAAAAACCTGGCCATACTAGTCCTAATAATAGAGTTTCATCATTTATTAGAGAAATATTAATAAGAAATGAAAATAGAATTATTGCGACTGTTATGCCTGCCCATTTTTATCGTATTCAAGAAATATTTAATGAAGTTTCTAAAACACATAGAAAAATAGTTGTAATGGGTAAATCATTACAAACTATGGTAAATACTGCTATTAAAGAAGGTTATTTAACAATTGATAGTAAAAAAATAGGAGATTTATCAAATCTTAATGATAAAGACGTTGTAGTACTTATTTCAGATGAAAAGGAAAAACCTTTTGCTAATCTTGAAAGAATTATTAAAGGTTATGATAAATATATTAAATTAACTGAGGCAGATACAATATTCATTACTGAACCTAGTTATGCTGGAATTGAAAAGAGAATGGCTATTATTATGGATGAGGTTGCAATGCTTGGAGCAAATGCTATCTCACTTTCTAGTAAAAAGCATTTACTTCATCATGCATCTAGTGAAGACTTAATGATGATGATTAATTTAATGAATCCTAGATATTATTTTCCAGTAAAAGGAGAATATAGAAATCAATATGCTAATGCTACTATTGCAGAAGAATTAGGTATTCCAAAAGATAATATTATTCTTAAGGAAAATGGTGATGTAGTAGAATTTGTTAATGGTAAAAAGACTAATACTATTGATCATGTTGATGTAGATGATACTTTTATAGATGGTAAGAGTCAAGAAGATGTAGGGGATTTAGTTTTAAAAGATAGAGAAATGTTAGGATCAAATGGTATAGTTATAGTAAGTTGTACACTTGATAGAAAAACAAAGGAAATAGTAGGTGGACCTGAGATATTAACTCGTGGATTTATTTATGTAAAAGAAAACCAAGATTTATTAATTGAAACAAAAGAACTTGCACATGAAGTTATAAAAGATAATATTGTATTAAATACTCAAAGAGTAGATTATTCAAAAATAAAGACAGAAGTAAGAGACAAACTTGGAAGATTTTTTTATAAACAAACTGAATCTAAACCAATGATTATAACTGTAATTCAAGAAGTATAAATTTGATTATAATACCTTTAAAGTTCACACTAAATAAAAAGAACATAGAAATATGT
>CAZYZU010000031.1:0-11074 GCA_964652065.1 uncultured Muribaculaceae bacterium | reverse complement strand
TAATTTTCATACATATTTTAAATTAAGTTCTTCATACTAACTTTAGAAGGAGAAGATTATATGAAATTTTTTAAAACTTTAGGTAAATTACTTCTTATAATTATAATTCTTTTTCTTATCTTTAAAGGAAGTGTTTTTATATATTTAAAATCAACTCCTAAGTTAGAAATAGGTAATGCAAATAATATTTTATTATACGATAATAATGAAAAATTATTCTTTCAAGGTAATAAGAGTAAAGAATGGACAAGTTTAAAAGATATTTCTAAATACGCTATTTCAGCTACAATTTATACTGAAGATAAACATTTTTATGATCATGATGGATTTGATTATTTAAGAATTGCGAAAGCTAGTTTAATAAATATAAAAAATAGAAAAACTAGTCAGGGAGCATCTACTATATCACAACAATACGCTAAAAATTTATTTTTGGATTTTGATAAAACTTGGAAGAGAAAATGGCAAGAAATGTGGTATACAATAAGAATTGAAAACGATTATAGTAAAGATCAAATTCTTGAGGGATATTTAAATACAATTAATTATGGTCATGGTATGTATGGAATTGAAAATGCCAGTCAGTTTTATTTTAATAAGAGCGCAAAAGAATTAGATTTAGCAGAGGCTAGTATGATTACTGGTATTCCTAAATCCCCATCTAATTATTCACCTGTAATTGATTTTAATACTGCGAAAGAAAGACAATTATTAATATTAAATACTTTAGTTTCTAATAATGTTATTACTGAAGAAGAAAAAAATAGTGCTTATAATGAAGAATTAAATATTATTGGGAAAAGAAGTGATAATGATTTATCAACTATAATGTATTATCACGATGCAGTAATTAAAGAATTAGAAACTATTGATGATATTCCTAAATCACTTATTGATACTAAGGGATTAAAAATATATACCTCTTTTGATAATGAAGCTCAAACTAATCTAGAAAAAAACATTAATAATTCTATTCCGGCTGCTTCTAAAGCTCAAATTTCTTCTGTGATGATGAGGCCAGATGATGGGTCTATTATTGCTTTAGTTGGAGGAAGAAATTATAATGAATCTGAATATAATAGAGCAACGGATTCTAAAAGACAAGTTGGTTCTACTATGAAACCTTATTTATACTATGCTGCTTTAGAAAATGGATTTACTTCTAGTACTACTTTTACAAGTGAAAAAACAAATTTTTCTTTTGAAAATAATATTAAATATACTCCAAAAAATAATAATGATACTTATGGAAATAGACCTATTTCTATGGCGGCAGCTATTGCTTATTCTGAAAATATTTACGCAGTTAAAACTCATTTATTTCTTGGAGATGACGCTTTAATTAATACGGCTAAAAAGGTTGGTATTACTGAGAAATTACAAAAAATACCTTCTCTTCCTCTTGGTACTAATGAAATTAATATTATGTCTATGGCTGCTGGATATTCTGCTTTTGCTAATCTTGGGTATAAAGTTAGTCCTCATCTTATAAAAAAGGTAGAAGATAAAGATGGGAATGTTTTATATGAATATAAGAATACTAAAAAGGCAGTTTTAAATAAAAGTTTATGTTTTATACTTAATAATATGCTTACAGCAACATACGATAAGGACTATATTGATTACAATTATCCTACTGCGGTAGGTATTGCTTCTAAAATGACTCATACTTACGCTTTAAAAAGTGGAACTACTTCAACTGATAACTGGAACATTGGCTTTAATAAAGACGTTCTTACTGCTGTATGGGTGGGATACGATGATAATACTGAATTAAAATCTAGTGAATATAAATACGCTCAAAATATTTGGTTAAATTCTATGGAAGATTATTTAAAAAATAAAGAAGATAATTGGTATGAAGTTCCTAGTAATGTTTCTTCTATTTTAGTTGATCCTATTAGTGGTAGGCCTGCTAAAGATACGGATGCTAAAAAGAAGTTGATGTATTTTATAAAAGGAACAGAACCTACTGATGATAGTCCTGTCTTTGATGAAAAACTTAATAACGCAACAGCATCTTAGTTTTTATTTGTTAAAATATTGTAGTTATTTCCTTTATTTGATATAATCTGTAATATATGGAGATGATTATATGTTTTATATTATTGTTGGTGGTATCACTGTTTTAGCTCTTATCTTATTGATTGTTGCAATAAATTATAATAAGTTTCAATTTGCAATTATAAAAATAGATGAGGCTGAAAATAATACTGATTTATTTTTACAAAAGAAATACGACTTAATAAAGAGACTTGTTCCTATTATTAAGGGGATATTAAAACAAAAAGAATTTATGGAAGATATTAAAAATGATTTTAGCGAGTTAAACCATTTTGAACTAAATAAAAAATTATCAGACTTTTCTTCTGAAATATTTAAAACTCTTGATGATAATGATAAATTATTAAAAAGTGAAAAGATTATTAATCTTATGACTGAATTTAATGATAATGATGAAGATTTAACTGCGTCTATTAAATTTTATAATGATACAGTTGTTGAGTTTAATAAATTAATTATGTCATTTCCTTCAAATATAATTAGATTATTTTTTGGATATAAGAGAAAAGATTTTTATGCTGATGAAAAAAGAGAAATGTATGAAATATTAAAAGATGAATAAAGGAGATAATTAAATGAATTTTATAGAAAATATTAAATTAAAAGCAAAAAAAAATAAGAAAACTATTGTTTTACCAGAATCTATGGATATTAGAACAATACAAGCAGCTGATGTAATATTAAAAGAAGATATTGCTAATTTAATTATTATTGGTAGTGATGAAGAATTAAGTAAATATTCAAGTGATTATGATATTAGTAAAGCTAGAACAATTGATCCTAAGAAATCTGATTTAACTGATGATTTAATCAATAAGTTTGTAGAAATCAGAAAAAATAAGGGTATGACCTTAGAAGAAGCAAATGATTTATTATTAAATGACTATATGTATTTTGCATGTATGCTTGTAAAAGAAGGTTTGGCTGATGGTGTTGTTAGTGGTGCCTGTCACTCTACTGCGAATACTTTAAGACCTTCACTACAAATAATAAAAACTAAACCTGGAGTAAGTTTAGTATCATCTTTCTTTATTATGAATGTTCCTAATTGTACATATGGAGAAAATGGTGTTTTTGCTTTTTCTGATTGTGGGCTTGAACAAAATCCAGATCCAGAAAAATTAACGGCTATTGCGGCAAGTTCTGCAGAAAGTTTTAAATTACTGGTTGAAAAAGAACCTTTAGTTGCAATGCTTTCACATTCTACATTTGGGAGTGCAAAACATAATGATGTTTCAAAAGTTGCCACTGCAGTTAATATTGCTAAAGAAAAATATAGTCAATATACAATTGATGGAGAATTACAATTAGATGCAGCTATTGTTCCTGAGGTTGCAGCAAGTAAAGCTCCTAATAGTAAAGTTGCAGGTCATGCTAATGTCTTAGTATTTCCTGATTTAGATGCAGGTAACATTGGTTATAAATTAGTACAACGTCTTGCTAAAGCAGAAGCCTATGGTCCAATGACTCAGGGTATTGCTGCTCCTATCAATGATTTATCAAGAGGATGTTCTTATAAAGATATTGTTGGAGTTGTTGCAATTAGTGCTGTACAAGCACAAAATAAATAAAACACCATGAGGTGTTTTTTTATTCTACATTCCAATTAATTGGTTTTATATTATTTTTTTCTAAAAATTCATTTGTTTTTGAAAATGGTTTGCTTCCAAAAAAACCGTTATATGCTGAAAATGGTGATGGATGAGCAGATTCTATAATATAATGCATATTATTTGTTATTAATTTCTTCTTACTTCTGGCAAAACTACCCCATAGAATAAATACTATTGGAGTATTTTTTTTGTTTAAAATACTTGTTACTTCATCAGTAAATCTTTCCCAACCTAAGTCTTTATGTGATGCTGGATGTTTTTCTTCTACAGTTAAAACTGTATTTAATAAAAGTACACCTTGTTTAGACCAAGGCACTAATGAATTATTCTTTGGAAATGGTATATTTAAATCTGTTTCTAATTCTTTAAATATATTTTGAAGTGATGGAGGTTTTCTAACACAGTTTTTTACAGAAAATGATAGACCTTCTGCTTGATCTATTCCATGATATGGATCTTGTCCTAATATTACTACTTTAGTATCCTTATATGAAGTAAATCTAAAGGCATTGAATATTTCACTCTTCTTTGGATAAATTGTTTTATCATGGTATTCTTTATCTATAAAATCAACTAATTTAATAAAGTAGTCTTTTTTATATTCTTCTTCTAAAAGAAGATCCCAATCATTTCCTATCATATAATATCACCTCTATTTATGATAACTTTCATTATTATTTATTTTAAATGCTCTATAAATTTGTTCTAAAAGTAAAACTCTAAATAATTGATGAGGAAAAGTTAGTTTAGAAAAAGATAAATGATAATTAGCTTTCTTCTTTAAGCTTTCGTCTATTCCATAACTTCCGCCTATTATAAAAGTAATATTACTATATGAGTTAAATGTATTGTCTATTTTTTTGGCAAATTCTTCTGATGTTATTTCTTTTCCTTCTATTTCTAAAGTAATGAGATAATCTTTTTCTTTGATATGTTTTTCTATTCTTTCTTTTTCAATAGATTTAGCTTTTTCTATATCACAATTACCTTCATCAGCTACTTCTATAAGTTCTAATTTAGTGTATTTACTTAATCTTTTTTTATACTCTTCAATAGCGTCAATTAAATATTTTTCTTTTAATTTTCCAACAGTTATTATCTTTATCATATTATACCTCTAATAATTCAGATTCTTCATCTTGTTTAGCTATTAATAGTTCTATATCTTTATCTTTTATTGCTTCTTTTGTTTCATTATAAGCTAAATCTGTAGTATTATTTTTTTCACTTAAATGGGCTAATACTATATATTTTGTTTTATCTGTTACTAATTTTTTTAAATAACTTGCAGTTGTTTTATTTGACAAATGGCCTCTATCACTAATAACTCTTTCTTTTAAGAATCTTGGATATGGTCCATCCATTAACATGGCCTCATCATGATTACTTTCAATAATATAAATATCTTTATCAATCATTCTTCTTAAAAATTTTCTATTAATATATCCTGTATCTGTTACATATACTAGAGATTTATTTTGATATTCAATAATAAATCCTACAGAAAAATCTGTATCATGAGATGTATGAATTAATTCAATATTAATGTCATCTATACTAAAGTTATCTTCTATAAAGCTGCATCTGTCTTCTGGTACTATTTCTTTTAATTCGTGATACATTTCTTTTGGAATATAAACTTTTATATTTGTTTTTTTGATAAAAGTTGACAACCCTTTTATATGGTCATTATGACTATGGGTAATTAAAAGGGCATTAATATCATCAAAAGAAAGAGAATTATCTTCCAAATGATTTTTTATCATTAGGTAAGATAATCCTATATCTATTAATAATCTTTTTTTACCACAAGTTAGTAATGTTACATTTCCTTTTGAGCCGCTTGCTAAAACTTTTACTTTCATTCTAGTAGAAACTCATAGCGTTTAACGCTCTTCCACCATAATATGGATAACCAGTCCAGATAGAATAATGTAGATGAACTCCAGTTGCGGCTCCAGTTCTTCCCATCGCTCCTATTACTTGACCTTTAGTTACTTGTTGTCCTTCTCTTACTGATTGAGCGGATAAGTGAGCATACAAACTATAGAATCCATTGTGATGATTTATAATTATATACTGACCATTATCATATTTATATGAAACTTTTTCTACAGTTCCAGCTTGGGATGCAAATATATTTGATCCAAAACCACATCCAGCAATATCAGTTCCATCATGTAGAACTCCCCAACGATAACCAAATGGCGAAGATACACTCATACATGTTGCAGGCCATCCCCATTCTCCACGAGTTGCTACTGCTGCTCCATATCCGGCTCCGCTGTAACTTCCTCCTGAATTCTGTTTTCCACCTTTAACTACTATTTCTTTTACAGGTGCTTGTAATTCTTCTGTTTTTGTTGTTACGACGTTTGTTGTTTCTCTATTAACTTTTTGAATTTTTTGAGTAACTCTATTTTTACCTTTTACTCCTGCTTGTTCTACAACACTATAATTTCTACTTTTTGTAGCGTCATATTTTGTTTCTGTTTCGTAGTTTACTTCTTGATCTGTTACGGTATGATCTTCTTCAATTAAGCTAAATTGTGGATGAAGAACTCCTATTGTTACTTCTTGTCCTTCAAATAATAAACTGTTTTTATCTTTAAAATCTGGGTTTGCGATTAAAAATTCTTCTGTTGATATTTTATTGTTAAATGCAACATCTTCTATTGTATCTCCTGATTTAACTGTATATTTTTGTTGTTCATCAGTAGTTCCAAATAAAAGGATTTTACTTAATTCTTCTTCTGTCATATAAATTTCTTTATTAACAGGTATCTTTTTTGTTTGAATACTTATTTTATTTTTAATATATAAATTTTCAATAATTGATCCAGTTTCTTTTATTTCAGCTTGATCATCATTTGCGTAAGAATCATATTTTTCTTTTGTAACAAATGATTCTACTGTCTTTTTTACTGCACTTTTAAATTTAGATTTATCTAGGGTATATAAATTTATATCTTTTGCTTTTACTTTTTTACCTTCACTATTAGTAGAAGTTAATCCCTTGATAACAATATCATATCCATCTATTGTAAATGGAGATATATCTTTAATTTTTCCATAAACATTCTTTGTTGATAGTACTTTTTCATTAAAAGTAATTTCTTTTATAATGTCTAATTCATCTGGAACGTAGACTTTATCTACTCCATATTTTTTCTTTATAGTTGCTTGTTGTTTATCGATGTAGTTTTCTAAAGCACTTTTTGATTTTATTAAACCAAGTGCCTTTCCTTTTAAATATACTCTATAGACTTCTTCTGGTTCATGATTTTGTTTTGATACTCCAAAATATACTAAAAGAAAGCTTATTACAAAAGAAATTATTGTATAAATTACAACTCTTTTACTCACTTACTTCAGCCCCTTTATCTTCTTTTCTTAAACTTAAAAATGTAGATGTATTCTTTTTAAATAATAATTCTATTGTTGCGGTTGGTCCATTACGATGTTTTCCAATGATTAGTTCACTTATACTACTGTCGTCTTCTCTTCTTGCTTCTTTATTATAATAATCATCTCTATATAAGAATGAAACAATATCTGCATCTTGTTCAATTGATCCAGATTCACGTAAATCACTCATAATTGGACGCTTATCTTCACGACCTTCAACACTACGTGAAAGTTGCGCTAAAGCGATTACTGGTACATGTAATTCCATTGCTAAAGTCTTTAAATTTCTTGATATATCTGAAACTTCTTGTTGACGATTTGTTCCATAGTTTCTTCCTCCAGAAATTAGCTGTAAGTAGTCGATTATAACTATCCCTAGGCCTTTATCACTACTTGCTAGACGACGACATTTAGCTCTGATTTCACCTATTGTTATACCTGGTGTATCATCAATAAATAGATTAGTCTCAGATAATTGAGCTGTTGCTTCGTTTAATCTTTTCCAATCAGTATTTAATAAATTACCTGTTCTTAATTTAAAACCTTCTATTTGACCAAGAGAAGATAAAATTCTTAATGCTAGTTGCTCTGCACCCATTTCAAGGTTGAATAAAGCAACTGATTTTGAAGTGTTCATTGCAATATGAGTAGCCATATTTAGAGCAAAAGCTGTTTTTCCCATAGCAGGACGTGCTGCGATAATAATGAATTCATTTTCATGTAATCCAGCAGTTAATTTATCAAAGTCATACCAACCAGTAGCAAGACCTGTAATTTCACCTTTTGCCTCAGCTAATTTCTCAAGATTTGATTCTGTTTTTGCTAATACTTCTTTGATTGATTTAAATTCACTTGATTTTCTATTTTTGACAATATTTAGAATTTTCTTTTCAGCATCGTCTAATGTTTCATTAACATTTTCACTGGTTTCATATCCTTCACTTGCAATATTGGTTGCTGTTTCTATTAAACTTCTTAATATTGCAGTATCTTCTACAGTTTTTATATAATAATCTATATTTGCAGCAGTTGGAACAAAGTTTAATACTTCAGTTAAATATTCAACTCCACCTACTTCACTTAGAACTTTTTTGTTTTTTAAATCACTTGTAACTGTAGTTAAATCTATAGGTATTTTTTGGTCCATTAATGATGACATAGAAGCAAATATTTTAGCATTTTTTTCACTATAAAAAGACTCTTCTGATAAATTTTCACAAGCCTTTTGTAATGCATACTTTGATAGGAAACATGCTCCTAAAACAGATTGTTCTGCTTCTAAATTATTTGGTAATGACTTAAGAGCCATAAAATCACCTCTATTTTACTACGTGTACTTTTATTTTGGCACTAACTGTACCATATAAATTTATATTTGCTTCATGAAAACCTAAACTTTGAATAGTATTTGGTATTTCAATTTGCTTTTTGTCTATTTTCCAACCTTGTTTTTCTAATTCTTCTTTTATTTGTTTTTGACTAATACTTCCAAATACTTTATCATCTTTTCCAGTTTTTACTTTAAATTCAATTTTCAATTTTTCTAATTTTTCTTTATCTTTTAAAGCTTTAGCTTTATTTTCTTTATCAAGTTTTTCTTCACGATCTTTTTCATGTTTTAAATTATTAATATTTTTATCATTTACTGGTATAGCATAGCCATTTTTTATTAAAAAGTTTTGGGCATAACCATCTTTTACATTTTTGATTTCTCCCTTTTTACCTTGCTTTTTTAAATCTTTAATAAAAATTACTTGCATATTATTCACCTTCTTGTTTTTTTATTTCTTTTTTTAGTAATTCTTCTACTGCACTTATACTTTTCTTATTGAATTTAACGGCTCCATTATAATCATCTCCGCCACCTCCAAGATTTGAAAGTATTTTTGTTATATTATAATTACCTAAGCCTCTAGCACTTATTCCTACAGTATCTTTTCCAATTTTACCTATTACAAACGATGCTTCTATGTCATTAAAGAATAAAAGTGTATCTGCAATTTTGGCTAAATCTTCTCTTCTATAAACTGTATATGGTGTTGCTTTTGTAAAGGCAATCTTATTATCTAATATTTCAATTTTAGTTAAAAGTTTTTGTCTTTCAGTATATTCTAGAATATCTTGTTTTAATAAGTATTGAACTTTTTTTGCACTTGCACCTAAAGACGCTAAGTAGTAAGCTGCATAATATGTATTTGCAGTTGTTTTTAGCATAAAGTTATTTGTATCTAAAACAATACCAGATAATAATACTGTTGCGAAATAAGAATCTATTTCTGTATCATATGATTCAATTAAACTTGTTATCATTTCACATGTACTTGATACTTCATCATCTTGAATTAAGAATGCATCTTTTATAGTTGTTTTTCCGATTCCATGATGATCTATTATTACTGTTTTATTAAATAATTTTAAAATACTATCACTTTGAACTAAATCTTTTTTATTTGTATCTAGTATAAGTAATAAATTTTTATTATTGGTTTTATTTAAATGTTTTTCTACTTCACTACTTTTTATAATAGTAATACATCCTTCTAATTCTCTTAGAATTTTTTCTACTCCAAGTTCATGAGTAGTATCATCTATTACTAAATAACAATTTTTTTTCTTGTTTTTTAATATTACATACATTCCAATGGAACTTCCTAAAGCATCTAAATCAAGATCTTTATGTGCCATAATAAATATATCTTTTGCATGTTTAAAATATCTATTTAATTTCTTTCTATTTTCTATAATTACCATTTTGCCTCCTAGATACTTTCCCCCATAATGATTATATAATATTTTATATCTTTTGTCTAATAAAGAACAAAAAAAGTAGGTATTCCTACTCTTAATTATCTTGTAAATGGTAAATAAGCAATTGCACGAGCTCTTTTGATTTCTCTAGCAATTTGTCTTTGATGACGAGCACAAGTTCCAGTTACTCTTCTTGGAACTATTTTTCCTTTTTCATTAATATATTTTCTTAATGATTCAGGTTCTTTATAATTAACTGTTCTACCAGTACACATCATACAAACTTTTTTCTTTTTACGATAAAATTCTGCCATATTAATATCCTCCTTTTTTAGAATGGTAATTCATCATCACTAATTTCAATACTTGATCCAAAATCTGCGAAAGGATTATTATCTACATCAGTTCCTTTTGATTCAGGAGCTTTTCCAAAATCATAAGGTGTTGGCTCTTTTGTTCCAGATGTTTGTGCTGCTGCATTAGATCCTTTTGTACCTAAAAATTCAACATTGTCTGCAACTACTTCAGTAACATATCTTTTATTTCCTTCAGAATCATCATATGAACGTGTTTGAATACGTCCATCAATTGCTACTTGACTTCCTTGAGAAAGATAATTTTTAACATTTTCTGCTTGTTTTCTCCAAACAACTATATTAATGAAATCTGCTTCTCTTTCTCCGGATTGACTAGTATAATTTCTGTTTACAGCAAGTGAAAATGATGCTACTGCAATATTACTTCCTGTATAACGTAATTCTGGATCTCTTGTTAATCTTCCAATTAAAAATACTTTATTCATGATAAATACCTCTCCTATTAATCTTCTACTCTAACAACTAAGTGACGAAGTAGACTTTCATTAATTCTTACTATACGATCAAATTCTTCAATTGCTTCTGCTTCAGCTTCTACAACTAAGAAGAAATAATAACCATTTTTAAATTTGTTTATTTCGTAAGCTAATTCTCTTTGACCAATTGCTTTTTCTTCAAGAACTTTAGCTTTCTTATCTGTTAAAACCTTCTTCATAGTCTCGGCAGTCTTTTTAATTTCTGCTTCTTCCATATCTGGTTTAACAATAAACGTAATTTCATACTTATTCATTAATTACACCTCCTTTTGGACTAATGACTGTATAAATACAGTAAGGAGTATTTGTTAATACTCGTATGTATTATAACAGAGTTTTTTTGTTTTGTAAAACCTTTTTGTAAATAAAAAGATATATGTTTTTAGAC
>CAZYZU010000030.1:0-11229 GCA_964652065.1 uncultured Muribaculaceae bacterium | reverse complement strand
GAAAATTATATTAATGAAGATAATCATATAAGCTGGTTTAATAAGTATAGAAATTTATCTAGTTATGGTTATACAGGAGTATTGTTAAATTTATTATTTGTATTTTTATTTTCATTTTTAATATCAAAAACAAATTTAAATTTTAATATATATATTTCGTTTTTTATAACTTTATTTATCAATTTTATTATTAATCTTTTAAATAAAGTTTCTATTTTTAAAGATATCTTTTTATTTATAGTAATAAAAGCTATAACATTAATTTTAACTATTAATTTAATACATATTGCTTGCAAAATATTTAATTTTAATCCAATTTACTCTATGTTTATAATTTGTTTTATTACAATGATTATAAATTATATAATAATTAAATTTATTTTTAGAAAGAAGGAAATATAATGAAAAAAATATCTGTTATTGTACCTTGTTATAACGAAGAGAAAACTGTTTCAATATTTTATAGAGAAATAGATAAAATTAGTAAGAAAATGGATTTTGTTAGTTTTGAATTTATTTTTATTGATGATGGAAGTACCGATAAAACTTTAATTAAATGTAGAAATTTATCTAAAAAAGATAAAAGAGTTAGGTATATTTCATTTTCTAGAAATTTCGGTAAAGAAGCTGGAATTTATGCTGGTCTTGAAGCATCAACAGGTGACTTTGTAACTCTTATGGACGTTGATTTACAAGATCCACCTGAATTGCTTCCTAAAATGTATAATTGTATTGTAAATGATGGTTATGACTCCGTTGGCACTAGAAGAGTTAGTCGTAAGGGAGAACCTCCTATAAGAAGTTTTTTTGCGAGATGTTTTTATAGATTAATTAATAAAATGAGTAAAGTTGAAATGGTTGATGGAGCAAGAGATTATCGTTTAATGACAAGACAGATGGTTGATTCTATTTTATCTATGAAAGAATATAATAGATATTCTAAAGGTTTATTTAGTTTCGTTGGTTATAACACTAAGTGGTTAGAATATGAAAATAGAGAAAGAGTTGCTGGAGAGACTAAATGGAGTTTTTGGGAATTAATGATCTATGCACTTGATGGAATAATTGCTTTTTCAACAACACCTCTTTGGATTGCTGTATTTATTGGAGTATTATTCTGTATAATATCTTTTATAGCTATATTAGTAATTATATTTAAAACAATATATTTTGGTGATCCTGTAGGTGGATGGCCAAGTATGGTTTGTATTATTTTTATGGTTAGTGGAATTCAATTGTTTTGTATAGGCATTATAGGGGCTTATCTTTCTAAAACTTATTTGGAAACAAAAAATAGACCTATTTATATAGTTAAGGAAAAGAATTAGGATTAATTCTTTTTTTCTTTATAAAAATATGTTATATTTGTATAGTAGGTGATAGTATATGAGTAATAAAAAAACAGCATTAATATTATTTTTGTTAGGAATTGTTTCGTTAATAACTGGTTTTATATTAATGTTTATTTCAAGTGTAAAAGAAGATCAAGAAGAAATGAATAAAAGAGCAGTTGAAATAACAACTAAATATAAAAAATTTAAAGCAGAACTTATTAAAGTAAATGATGAAAGAGATTTATTACATAAAGAGGTTTTAGATACAATTTATTATGAAAGTTTTGAAAAAAACGATACTTCTTATAAAAATAGATTATTAACTTATGAAGAAAATATTACAAACCTAAGTAAGTCTTATAAAAAAATGAAAGAATATTGTAATTCTGGAATTTATTATGCTTCTAGTGATGCGAATAGTAAATGCGTAGCTTTTAATTTATCTTATGAACAAATGATTAATACTTTTGTTGATGATATTAGTATGTATAATAGTAATATTGATAAATATAATAAATGGTTAGATGAGCAAGGGATGACCACAAGTTTAAAATTACAAAAGTATGAAACAAAGAAAACATATATAGATTTTAATAAAGATGGAGAGTACTCTGGTAAGGAGGAAGAAGAAGCTAATGAACAACAATGAGATAGAAGAATTGTTAACTCTTTCTGATCAAGAAAATATTAAGAGTAATAAGAAAAAGAAATTAAGTAAGAAAAAGAAAATTATAATTGGTACTAGTAGTGGTATAGGTGGATTTTTCTTAATTGCTTTATTTATGTTTTATGGTCCTTGGAGTGGATTTAGGAATTTATGGATTACTACTGCAATGACTACGATGAATCATAGATATTTAGCTACTGCTTTATATAGTGATGAAACTATCCAAGAAGTTCTTGCTAGTAACTCAATTATTGAACCTGATGGTGTTACTAATACAGATTTAGTTAAATTCGTTAAATATGGTAAAAGTACTATTTATAAAAACAAATATGAAGAACAAATATTAAAACATAAAAAAGGTGCTTTATATAAAAAGATTGATATAGAAGGTAAAAATTATAATGGTCATTTAGTAGCAGTATATGATCCTTCAAAAATTTCTATCGCAACGAGTAAATATTTAGGAAAAAGAGGAGAAGATATATTAACTGTTTCAAAAGATAATGAGGCTAAAGTTATTATGAATGCAGGAGGATTTTATGATCCTGATTGGAATAGTAATGGAGCTCTTCCTCATGGAACTGTAATACAAAATGGAAAAGTAGTAAGTGATTATGATGATGCAAGTATGGGTGGAGGGTTTATTGGATTTGATAAAGAAAATAAACTTGTACTTGGTAAATTTAGTAAAGAAGAAGCTTTGAAAAAAGGTCTTCGTGATGCTGTTGAATTTGGACCTTTCTTAATTATAAATGGTAAGAGTGCCTTTGTTAAAGGCAATGGTGGTTGGGGAATAGCTCCTCGTACTGCTATTGGTCAAAGAAAAGATGGTATAGCATTATTTTTAGTAATTAATGGAAGACTCGCAACTAGTCTAGGTGCTGATATGTCTGATTTAACAGAAATAATGGAAAATTATGGAGCAGTAAATGCAGCTAATTTAGATGGTGGTAGTTCTACAGAATTAGTTATTAAAAATAAAATTATTAATACACCTGTAGCAGGTGGTTCACAAGGACTTCGTGATATGTCAACATTTTGGATGGTAAAATAACACTTTTTAGTGTTATTTTTTATTTGCTGTGATATAATAACTAACTAACAGGGGATGATATTATGAAAAAAATAATTGAAAATATTAAAAACAAACCAATTATTTTAGTAATTATTATTTTAATTCTTTTAACACTTATTGTACTTGATTTTATTTTCTTTAAGCATATTGATAAAAACGAAGAAAATTATAACCAATATAAAATTGAAGCATCAGCTGTAGATAACTTTGTTTTTTTAGGAGATTCAATAACTGACTTTTATCCATTAGATGAATTATATGATGACTTACCAGTTATTAATAGTGGTGTTTCTGGATATACTACTGATGATATATTAGATAATATTGATAGTATGGTATATGTTTATAATCCTACTAAAGTATTTTTATTAATTGGTACTAATGATATTCAACAGGGAAAAGATGAAGCATATATTGTTTCAAATATTAAAAAGATTGTTAAAAATATATTAAAAAAACGTCCTAAGACAAAGATATATATTGAATCTATTTATCCAATTAACAATACAGATAACGAAAAAATTGATCATAGTGTGGTTGGTATTAGAACAAATAAAGTAATAAAAAAGATAAACAAAAATTTAAAAAAATATTGTGAAAATAATAATTATACATATATTAATATGTATGATGAATTAGCTGATAGTGATGGTAATATTTCATTAAAATATACTAAAGAGGGATTACATTTAACTGATATGGGATATTTAAAAGTTACTAAAACATTATATAAATATTTGAATGATTAAGCATAAATAATAAATTTATGCTTTTTATATATACTAATAATGGTGATTTGATGAGAAAAAAGATAATATTCTCTATAGTATCTTTAATATTTATATTTATTTTTTTAGGAATATCTTCATATAATAAAAAACAATTATTTGATAAAAAATTAAAAGAAGAGATAACTATATCAATTATAAACAAAAAATATAGTGAAAATGTTATTACTTTGAAGGATTGTAATTTATATAAAAAAGAAAATAATAAATATATAAAAGCTGGTAAAGTTTTTAAAAACGTTAATTTAAAATTAGAAAAAACTATTATTACAAGTAAATCAAAGTATTTTAAAATAGATGATTCTAATTATTATATTTATTATAAAAATATTACTAAAACAAAGAATAACTTTATTAAAGATAATCGTTATAATAATTATTTATATTTTGATGAGAATTTAGTTACTAATAAAAATTATTCATTATATCAAGATAATAAAAAAATGTTTACATTTAATAATAATGATACTTATAAAATTTTAATAAAAGATGATTCTAAGTATGGTGTTATTTATAATAATGATTTATATTATATAAATAATAATGAAGTAAAAGATATTTATAAAAATAAAAACAATATTTATGATAAAGCTTTAGAAATTCCTGTAACTGTATATCATTTTTTATATTTAAATAACGAAGAATGTGGAGAGATTATATGTAATTCAGAAAAACAAGTAAGAGAAGAATTTAATTACTTAAAAGATAATAATTATTTTACAATTAATACAAAAGAGATGGAGTATTTTATTAATGGAAAAATAAATTTACCTAAAAATAGTATTTTAATAACTATAGATGATGGAGCTCAAGCTACTAAATTTTTACCGATACTTGATGAGTATAGATTTAATGCTACTTTATTTTTAATTAGTTCTTGGTATAAGGTAAGTGATTTTAAAAGTGATTATTTAGAACTTGCTTCTCATACTCATAATTTACATAATCCAGGTGTTTGTAGTGGGGGACAAGGTAGTCCTTTAAAATGTATGGATAAAAATAGTTTGATCGACGATTTGAAACTTTCTAGAATTACATTAAATAATACTGATACTTTTTGTTTTCCATTTTATGAGTATAATGATTATGCAATTAATATTATAAAAGAAGTTGGTTTTAAAACTGCTTATATTGGGGGAGATATAAAAGCAAGAATTGGAGAAGATAATTATTTAATACCTAGAATTACAATTCATAATAAGATTTCTCTTAATAATTATATTAAGTTAATTACTTGAGGCATTTCAATTTTTTTCTTTTTGTTATATAATAAAAAGTGTATAATATTATTCGGGAGGGATTATTATGAAAAAAATAATGGATGGAAATGAAGCTTGTAGTTATTCTTCATATAACTTTACAGAAGTAGCTGGGATTTATCCAATAACACCAGCATCAACAATGGCTGAAGTTGTAGATAAATGGTCGAATGAAGGTAAATTAAATTATTTTGATACACCTGTAAAAGTTGTTGAAATGGAGAGTGAAGCCGGAGCTGCTGGAATGGTTCATGGATCACTTCAAGCAGGATGTTTAACATCTACTTACACAGCAAGTCAAGGACTATTATTAATGATTCCTAATATGTATAAAATAGCAGGAGAACTTCTTCCTTGTGTTATAAATGTTGCTGCAAGAAGTTTAGCTACTCATGCATTGTCTATTTTTGGTGATCATCAAGATATTTATGCAACTCGTCAAACTGGTTTTGCAATGTTGTCATCATCATCAGTACAAGATGTCATGGATTTAACTAATGTTAGTTATTTATCTACTATTAAAGGTCGTATTGCTTTTCTTAATTTTTTTGATGGATTTAGAACTAGTCATGAATTACAAAAAATCGATGTAATTGATACTGATGCAGTTAAAGAATTAATAGATAAAAAAGCTTTAAAAGAATTTAGAAATAGGGCACTTAATCCTAATAAACCTGTTACTCGTGGTACTAATCAAAATGAAGATATTTATTTTCAAGCTACAGAAGTTAGAAATGAATATTATGATAAACTTCCTGATATTGTTAATAAATATATGGAAGAAATAAATAAAATAACTGGTAGAGATTATGCTCCATTTAATTATTATGGTAGTAAAAACGCTACTAAAGTTGTTGTTGCAATGGGATCTGTTTGTGAGACTATAAAAGAGACTATTGATTATTTAGTAGAAGAAAAAAATCAAAATATTGGTTTAATGGAAGTACATTTATATCGTCCTTTTTCTGCAAAATACTTTTTAAAAGCTCTTCCTAAATCTGTTAAAAAGATTGCTGTACTTGATCGTACAAAAGAAGCAGGTAGTTCTGGAGAACCTTTATATTTAGATGTTGTAAAAGTTTTAGGTGAGGCTGATAGCAAGGTTTCTGTAATTGGTGGAAGATATGGATTATCATCAAAGAATACAACTCCGGCAATGATAAAAGGAGTATTTGATTTTCTTGATGGTAGAGATGCTCATAGTAATTTTACGGTTGGAATAGAGGATGATGTTACTCATCTTTCAATAAATTATGATAAGGACTTTAGATTACCTTCATCAAATGTTGAATTCTTAGTATATGGTTATGGAAGTGACGGAATGGTTTCTTCTTGTAAGGACTTAATGAAAATCACTGGGACTCATACAAGAGCTTATGTTCAAGGATATTTTCAATATGATTCTAAAAAAAGTGGAGGATATACTGTTTGTCATTTAAGATTTTCAAAAAATCCTATAAAATCCACATATTATGTGGAAAAATCTGCTTTAATTGTTTGTACGAAAGATACTTATTTATCTAAACTTCATATGTTAGATAAAATAAAAGCTAATGGAATATTTTTACTTAATACTAATAAAACTGGTGATGAGGTTTTAGCAAGTATGAGTGTTCATGATAAAAAAATTCTTCAAAGTAGAAATGTAAAACTTTATATTGTTGATGCTTCTAAAATAGCACAAGATGCAGGAATACCTGGTAAAATTAGTACTATAATGGAAACATTAATATTTAAACTTGGGAAAGTAATTGATTTTAATTTTGCAACTGGTGTTATTAAAGAAAATCTTGCGAAGAGATTCCAAAATAAAGGTGGGAATATTGTTAGTAAGAATGTTTCAGCAATAGATGCTTCAATCGATAGTGTTTTAAAAGTAAAAATTCCTGATGTTGATTATGATGATGAAATAGTTAAAAAGAAATCTACTTTTGAATTAATTAATTCATTAGAAGGTAATGATTTACCTGTTAGTGCTTTTATTACTAATCCTGATGGAACATATGATGCTGGAACTACAAAACTTGAGAAGAGAAATATAAGTGATATTTTACCTTGTTATAATAGTGAAAATTGTATTTCTTGCAATTTGTGTTCTTTAGTTTGTCCTCATGCTGTTATTAGACCTTTCTTATTAAATGAAAATGAAGAATTAGATGCTCCTGATGAAGTAAAGAATCAACTTATTTCAGCTAATATAAAAGATCAAAAATTAAAATTTACTATTGGTATTAGTGAAAAAGATTGTACAGGTTGTGGTCTTTGTGCTTCAGTTTGTCCTGGTAAAAAAGGAGAAAAAGCACTTACTATGGTTCCAAAAGAAGGAAATGAAAAGAAGGAGATATCTGAATATTTATTTAATGAAGTAAGTGAAAAAGATGTAATGACAACTTCTACAGTAAAGGGGAGTCAATTTAAAACTCCTAAGTTTGAATTTAGTGGAGCTTGTGCTGGATGTGGAGAAACTCCTTATTTAAAACTTATTACACAATTATTTGGTGATAGACTAATGATTAGTAATGCTACTGGATGTTCTTCAATTTACGGAGCTAGTGCTCCTAATAGTCCATATTCTGTTCCTTGGGCTAATTCTTTATTTGAAGATAATGCTGAATTTGGTTATGGAATGAAAATAGCTGATTTAACAATGAAGAATAGAATTGTTACTTTAATAAAAAATAATATGAAAGATATTAAAAAGAGTGAACAAGCTATTTATAAAGATTATTGTAAGGAAGTAACAAATGAAACTGCTACTGATTTATTAAGTATAATAGATAATACAAAAATTGAGGAATTATTAGAATTAAAAGATTTTATTGCACCTCGTTCTGTTTGGATGGTAGGTGGAGATGGTTGGGCATACGATATTGGTTATAATGGAATTGATCATGTTTTAGCAAATAAAGAAAATGTTAATATTTTAGTTTTAGATACTGAGGTTTATTCTAATACTGGTGGTCAAGCTTCAAAGTCTACAAGACGTGGTGCAGTTGCGAAATTTGCAAGTGCAGGTAAAAATATATCTAAAAAAGATTTATTAAAGATTGCTTTAACTTATCCACATGTTTATGTTGGAGCTATTTCTCTTGGTGCTAATCCTGCTCAAGCAATTAAGGTGTTGAATGAAGCTGATGCATATGATGGACCTTCTATTGTTGTTGCTTATGCTCCATGTATTGCTCAAGGAATATTAAAGAGTATGTCAAATAGTATTAATGAAGAAAAAGAAGCAACATCTTCTGGTTATTTTCCAATCTTTCATTATAATCCCGAAACAGAAGAATTTAAGGTTGATTCTAAAGCTGATTTTACAAAGTATTTTGAATTTATTTCTGGTGAGGATAGATATCGTTCATTAAAGAAATTAAATAAAAATTATAAAGAAGCATTAGAAGAAAATAAAAAGAATGCAGAAGATAGATATAAGTATTATAAATCTTTAGAAGAAAATAAATAATATATACAAAAAAAGAAGACTAAAAAGTCTTCTTTAATTTTTTATCTAAGGAGTCGCACCCCCTGAGGGCGACTCCCAAAAAGAATAAAAAGGGGTTGGCTAGTGTGATACTAGCGACCAATTCGCCTAATACCGAATTGGTGCTTTTTATACTAATCGAAAAAGGTCGATTTGTCAACAAAAAATGCAAAAAAAATGACTTTTTTTGTTATTTTTTGGTTTTTTTGGGATATTATGTTATAATTATGGAAAAAAGGAGAGGCTATATGAAAATAATTGAGATAAAAGAAGATGAATTTGAAGAAAAAGTATTAAAGTCAGATAAAAAAGTTTTAGTAGATTTTTTTGCTGTTTGGTGCGGTCCTTGTAAAATGATGGAGGAAGTTTTTGATGAGTTAGAAGAATTAGATAATTATTATATATATAAGGTTAATGTTGATAAATGTCCAAAGATTGCTAAAGAATATGGTGTTATGTCTATACCTAATTTTATTATATTTGATAAAGGTGAAGTTATAAAAAATGAACTTGGATATAAAAATATAGATGAACTTAAGGAGTTATTAGATATTTAATGTATGATTTAATTATTGTAGGTGCTGGTGTTGCAGGTCTTACTAGTGCCATATATGCTTTAAGAGCAAATAAAAAAGTTTTAATTCTTGAGAAAAAAAGTTATGGTGGACAAATTATTGAATCATTAGAAGTAGAAAATTATCCGGGTTTTTTAAAAATAAGTGGTTTTGATTTAGTTAATAATATTTATAAACAAGTAAAATCTCTTGGTGGAGAAATAAAATATGAAGATGTAGAAAAAATAACTTTTGAAAAATCAGTTATTACTAATAAAAATGAGTATAATGCAAAAAGCATTATTCTTGCTACCGGACTTGTACCAAGAAAATTAAATATTAATAATGAGGATAAATTTATTGGAAAAGGAATATCTTATTGTGCAACATGTGATGGTAATTTTTATAAAGGATTAGATGTCTGTGTTGTAGGTGGTGGAAATACTGCGATGGAAGATGCTTTATATTTAGCTAATATTTGCAATAAGGTTTATCTTATTCATAGAAGAGCTGAATTTAGAGGTGAAAATAGTCTTTTAGAAAAATTGAAGAATCTTAATAATGTGGAAATTATTTATAAAGAAATAATAAAAAGTATAAATGGTAATGAAAATCTTAATTCTATAACATTATCTGATAATAGAGAAATTAATGTATCTGGTTTATTTGTTGCGATAGGAAGAATTCCAAATAATCAAAATTTTAAAGAATTAATTAATCTTGATAAAGATGGATTTATCCTAGTAAATGAAAAACAAGAGACTAATATATCAGGAGTTTTTGCTGCAGGAGATGCTACTTCAAATCCTGTTAAACAATTAGTAACTGCTACAAGTGATGGTGCAGTTGCGGCTATTAATGCAATTAGTTATTTAAATAAATAACTAATTTTTTTTGTAAATTAATAGTAAACAGTAATAATAAATGTTGAAGAAGAAAAAAATAAATAGTAATATGGATATAAAGGTAGTGATAGTATGAAGAAGATTAGTGAGTTTATAGGTAATAATAAAAAAATAATAATACCAGTATTTTTATTACTAGTAGTATTAATAGGAGGAAGTTATGCTTGGTTAAGATTAAGTATAACTGGTGGAAAGACAAATAGAATAGTAGCGGGTAGCCTACAATTAAGTTTGGATGATGAGGCAGCAACAGGAGTTAATTTAGAAAAGGCAATACCAATGAGTGATGCAGATGGACTTGCAACAACAGCATATACATTTACATTAAAAAATAATGGAACAGCAAGTAGTGATTATACAGTATATTTAGATGATGAAGCATTAACAGATAGTCAAACTAGAATGTTAGATAAATATGTAAAATATAGTTTAGTAAAAAATGATGTTACAACAACGAATTTATTAACAACAACAGGAAGAAATCCTAATAGAGTTTTAGATGTGGGAACAATAGCTGGAGGAGAAACAAATACATATTCACTAAAAGTATGGATAAATAAAGATGCAGATAATGCAGTAATGAATACAGTATTTAAAGCAAAAATAAGAGTTGAGGCAATGCAAGAATCAAGTTTATCTAAATATCAATATACAAATAAAAATATCAAGGCTGTTTATACCTATGATGATGTAAATACAGAAACACGATGTATAACAGGAGAAGAGGCAACATGTCAACAAATATCATTAACAAGTAGTGATACAGCATCTCAAGGAACAATTATAAAATACGCAGTAAATGATAGTGAAGAAAAATACTTCTATGTTTTACACGATGATGGTGAAACTATGACTTTACAACAACGAGAAAATACGATTGATTCTGTATATTGGAGTGCTGATGGATATAATTCTTCTGGACCTATAACAGTAATTTCAGAATTAGAAACGATTACTAATTCTTGGACAAATGTAAATAATCAAATATATACTATGGGAAAAACTATATTTAAAAATAATTCTGATACAGCATGTTTTATAAATGGAAATTTTTCAACTAGTCAAATTGAATGTAGTTATAATACAAATAGTTATGTTTGGGCTGAAAAAACATCTAAAGTAAGATTAATAACTGCACAAGAAATGAGTGATTTGGGATGTTCTGCAGC
>CAZYZU010000029.1:0-11300 GCA_964652065.1 uncultured Muribaculaceae bacterium | reverse complement strand
GTGGTGATAGTAAATGAAAAAGGTATTTAAATGTCTATTAAAAATTGTAGAAATTATAGTTATTCTTTATGTTATATTTATGAGTACATGTTTATTATGTCGTAATAGATATGGTTATACACAATTTGAAGATAAAACATTAGTTAGTATTGGTGAGAAAGATACTAAAGAGTTAACTGAATTTAAAAAGGATTCATTAGTTTTATTTAAAGAAAAAGATATTGAAGATATTAATATTGGTGATAAAGTATATTATTATGCAGTAAAGAATGAAAAATATATTATTAAAGTTGGTAAGGTTTTAGAAAAAAAAGGTGAAGCAAGTGGAACTTTATATAGGTTTGAAGAAAACAGTGATGTTGCTGTTGCTGGAACTAAGATTTTAGGAACTTATGATAAGGCATATGATGATATTGGTGGAATGTTATTATTCCTTGAATCTAGAATTGGATTCTTAATATTTGTTCTTTTACCAATATTACTTCTATTTATTTATGAAATTTATGATTTAGTTGTATCTGTAAAATATGAAGAAGATGATACACCTAAGAAAAAGAAAAAATCTAAGAAAAAAGTTAGTGAAAAAAAGAAAGATGATGTTGAAGAAATAGAGACTTTATAGTCTTTTTTCTTTTGTTTTTATATGATATAATTAACTATAATAGAGGTGGAGAAAATGAAAAAATTAAATATTTTTAAACTTCTAAAGGTTATTTTAACAGGTTCTTTAGTTATTGTTTGCGTTTTATTTTTAACAAATAATTTAACATTTTCTTCATATGAGTCAAAAATTGATGGAGAAGTTGATAGTAAAATTGCTCATTGGAATATTAATATAAATGAAGAAAATATAACTGATAGTTATGATACTGTAATTGATATAGATGATATTTCTTGGGATACATCTCATACCGCAACTGGTAAAGTTTCCCCTGGATCAACGGGTGTTTTTACAATAGAAATTGATCCAACTGATACAGAACTTGCTTTTAGTTATGATATTAAATTTAAAGATAAAGTAATAAATAATGATTATGTTTTAACAATGACTTCTATTACTTCAAGTGATAGTTATTTAATTCATACAGAAATTGATAAATATACAGGACTTTTTAGTTTAAATGATATTAATACCAAAGTTAAAAAAGTGATAACAATAAATATTGCTTGGTTAAATGATGATGATAATAATGAAAGTGATTCAAATATAAGTGATAGTGTAGAGGATATTAAATATATTGATTTGGAATTTAGGGCTAAACAATATAATGGTGAATTAATAAAAGATTATACTTTATAGGAGGTAATTAAATGAATAAATTAAAAAAGTATTTTAAAAAAATAAATACAAGAAGTAGATTTTTAATTTATTCTTTTCTTGTAATTATTTTGATGGCTCTTTCTTTTTACTTACTTAAGGTATATAGTAGTTATGATTCAAAAACTACTATTAATACAAAGATTGAGAAGGCTATATATATAATTGATGAAGATACTTTTTCTTTTAATATTGATGTTTTAGGAATAGTTCCTAGTGATGATCCTTATATTTATAAATTTAGTATATCTAATTATAATGATACTAAACAAAGTAGTGTAGATTTAGAATATTCTTTAAGTTTTAGAACAACAACTAATTTACCACTTAAATATGAATTGTATCGTAATCAAGAATATGATAGTGAAAATGCTGTTAATTTATTTTCTTTATCATCACAAAAACAAGATGAAGATGGAAGTTGGTATAATGTTTTTAATCTTCCATCTACTTATACTTTTAATTATAAAGAAAAAACTAAAGATGAATATTCACTTGTTGTATATTTTCCAAAAGAATATTCTAATAATATTGAATATGCTGATTTATTAGATAATATTGAAGTAAAGGTAAATGCTGAACAAATAATTGACTAGGAGGTAATGTTATGAAAAAATTTATAAAAGAACATAGAAGACTATCAATAATTATAGTTATAGCTTTAACATCTCTTGTTTTTGTTACTACATTTGGTAGATATGTTTATAATGTTATTCATAATTTTATTCTAGAGAGTCAAGGATTTTATTTTTCCTCATCTGTTTTATCTATAAATAAGAGTGAATATAAAATAAATAACTGGGATGGTGTTAACTCTTATTCAATAACTATTGATGTTAATAATAAAAAGAATGACTTAGTTTCAACTAAATCTGATATAGAATATGATATTAATTATTCTTGTTCTTCTAATGTAAATTGTAGTGTTAGTAAAACTTCTGGAGTTATATATAAGGATTCTTTTACTGATAGTTATGTTATAACTATGGTACCTAATAAACAAATTAATGATAATGAATTAGTTACTATAAATACATCTGTAAAATCTTTATCTCCATATATAAAAACACTTTCTGGTACTTATACAATAGGAGTTGAAAAAAGAAATTTTTCTTATAATATAATAGATGGTGTAGGGGAAAAATACTTAACACTTGAACTTACTAATTCTGTATCTTATTATGAAGTTATGGAAGCTTTTGATTCATATAGTGAAGGTGATAAAATTTCTCTTGATACATATAAATTATTATCTGATGAAAATCAAAAAAAATGTTTTTCTGCATTAATTACTTTAGATTTTGATCCTAATAAGATTGTACTTGATATGACTGATACAAATTATTTAAAAAGAGTAAGTGGAAGTGATACTACTGCAACTATAGATAATTTTAATTATATAAAAGGTTTTAAATTTAATATGTTAGCAAATTCTAGTCAAAAGATTATTTTCTATAAAAAAGATTCATCAAAGGATTATACTTATCCAATAGTTAATGATACATCTATTATTAATGTGGATTCACAAATACCAGAATAATATTGATTTTTTATAGTTTTTTTGATATAATATGGACAGTTTTTAGGGGGATAGTATAATGTCAATTTGTAGAGAATGTTTATATTGCGATACAAAAGAAAGATGGAGAGAAAAGGTATACTGTAATTGGAATAAAATTTATGTTTATGAAACAGAAAGTGCTTGTTCAAAAATGAAATCAAGAAATAGTAGTAGTGATTGCTACATAACAACTGTGATCCATGATATATTAGGTAATCCTGATAATTGTGAGGTTTTAAATAATCTTAGAAATTTTAGAGACAATATTTTACATAAAGAAGAAAAATATAGGGATTTATTATTTGAATATGATACAATTGGACCAAAAATAGCTAATGCTATAGAAAATGATAATGATAAAGAATTATGTTGTTTGCTATATGAAGAAAAATTAAAACCAATATCAGTAATGATTAAAGAAGAAAAATATGATAATGCAGTAGAAAGTTATAAACAGATGACTAATGGTTTAAAAGTCTATTATAATATTAAAGCAAATTTAGAAAAATGTGATGATTATGATCAATTAAAAGGTGGACATGGTAGAGTCTATAATATGAGAAAGTTAGGATGTTAACTATCTCATATTTTTTTGTTTTGTTTTATCTTTAATTGATTAAGTATTTTCTTTATGGTATAATTTTATAAGAGTAGAAAGTATATATGGTGGTAATATGAATGAGAATGTTATAAGTACTTTTATGAATTTTAAAATTAATTGTTTAAAGAAATATTGTAAAATTATTGGTAAAAATTTAGTTAATTTAGAAATAAGTGATGATTTTTACAATAGATATTTAAATACTTATATTAATACTGTTTATTACCATATACTTGGAACTGTTGATTATACTGATGATTTAAAATATAATCAAACAACTATAAATAAAGAATTAGAGGGAATCTATGAAGAAATAATCTATGATATAGAAAACTCTGATTTAATTGAGTCAATTGATATTTATAATTTAAAAAAAGATCAAGCAAAAATCAGTTATAGATTATCTTTGTTTATAACTATGTTTAATAAACTAGAATTTACTTTAGATGACGATTATAATGAATTTATTAATAAATTAACAATATTATTAGAAAGAAATAAAAGAATTAGTGAACTATTTACAGAGGATGTTTATGCTTCTTTATTTGAAGAAGTTAGAAATGATTTGGTAAAACAAAATAAATATTTTAATAGTTTAAGTGATTTAGATTTTTCTTTAGTATATAGAAAGTTTGTTTCTACTAAAAATTATTTAATTAGACTTAATCATACTATTAAAAGATTACAAAGAAATTATAAACAAACTATGGTAGATAGGGTTTATGAATTTGATAGTGTTTCTATTCCTAAGATTAAGACTATGATTAATTTAGTTAGTATGGATATTTTAAAAAGATTATTAAATAAAGAAAAAATAGGTACTTATTTTATTAAATTTAGTGAAGTATGTTTTAAAGATAAGAAAACATATGAAGATATACTTTCTTTAATGGATAATAGTTTAATTAGAAAGTGCTTAGTAATTATTGTTGATAATAATATTTATAATAGTCATGTTAGTTTTTTTACAAATTATACTTTTTATACTTATGCAGTACTTGTAGATATGTCTCATATAAATGATGTTGAAAAGAAATTAGATAATCTTAATACTTTGGGATTATTTAAATATATAATTGTAGATAAAGTAAAAAATAGAGACTATGACTTTATTAAAAAATATGAAGTTGATATTGGTAAAGAATTATTTTTTAATAGACTTAAGGTAGAATAGGAGGTAATTATGGATACTTATATAAGATTTTTATTTGAATTTATGTCAGTTTTCTTTGATGGAATTGGTATGATATTTAAAGGTATTATAGATGGTTTTGTTCAAATGTTTAATATAAATCAATATTTATTTGTTATACATTATTATCAAAAAGAATTCAATATGGGTGAATGGCCTCTTGTAGTAATTGCAATTATTGTAATGGTAATTATCTTAGGATTAATTGTTTTATTAATATTATTTATTATTAAGAAAATATTAAAATTTAAAAAGAGTGCAATTGATCAAGAATCTATGCTTGATGAAATAGCTAATCTAAATAAAGAGGTATCTGAACTTGTTATTGAAAAACAAAAGATACTTGCGATGAAAGTTTCACAACTTGGATTAAAACCAGGGGATGAGGCTGAGGTTTTAGATGAAGAAGATCCTAATGATAAAAAAGATGATATTAGTGATGAAAATATTAGATTTTCTAAACTACATATGATTGATTTAGATTATAAAAATTATAAAGTACAAAATTATAATAATACATTTACTTTAGAAGAATTAGTTGAACATTTTAGAAATTTTGCTGCTTCTAGATTAAAACTTTTTTATACAACTGAAATGATTAGATTATTTATTTCATCATTATCAGCAACTAAGTTAGTTATTTTACAAGGTATTTCTGGTACTGGTAAAACATCACTTGCTTATGCTTGGGGTAAATTTATAAAGAAAGATGCGATTATAGCGTCAGTTCAACCATCTTGGAGAGACCGTACAGAATTATTTGGTTATTTTAATGAATTTACAAAGAAGTTCAATGAAACAGAAGTACTTAAAGCTATGTATTTAGCTGGTTATACAGATGATGTTTATGTTACTGTTTTAGATGAAATGAACATTGCTCGTGTTGAGTATTACTTTGCTGAAATGTTATCGATTCTAGAAATGCCTTCAAGAGATGAGTGGGTAATAGAATTAGTAACTAGTGTTTGGGATAGTGATCCTAAAAAATTACAAGCTGGTAAATTACAAATACCTGGTAATATGTGGTATATAGGAACAATCAATAACGATGATTCTACATTCGCAGTTACTGATAAGGTATACGACCGTGCAATGCCTATTGATATAAATGATAAAGGACAAGTTTTTGATCCTGTTGATACAGATGCGATGAACATTAATAGTTCTTATCTTGAGGGATTATTTACAAAGGCTAAAGCTAATAATCCATTAGCTGAAGATATGCTTAAGAAAATAGACGCTATGGATGATTATGTTATTAAACATTTTAGAATTGCATTTGGTAACCGTATTGTTAAACAATTAAAAGACTTTGTCGCAACATATGTTGAATGTGGTGGACGAGAAGTTGATGGAGTAGATTATTATATTGCAAGAAAGATTTTAAGAAAATTTGAACAATTGAATCTTGCTTATATTAGAGATGAAATAGATGGATTTATTACTTTCTTAGATAAAGAATTTGGAAAAGAAAACTTTAAAGAATGTAAAGAATATTTATTAAGACTTAAGAAGATGGTTTAGGAGGAGTAAATTATGGAAGATATTGATTTATTAGATAATTCTTCAATAGATAGTGAATCAGATGATGAATTTTTAGCCAATATTAATTCAATATTATCTGTAAAAACTAATTATGATAGAAAAGAATATAATTATTCTTGGATAGATGTTATTGAAGATGCTCTTCCTTATATTGATAATATTTTAAGAAATCCTAAGAGATTTATCATTAATGAAGAGGAAATTGTTAAAGTAGAACTTTCTCGTAAAGTTACAGTTGAGAGTGTAATTCATTTAACTCAACATACTAATTTAATTCAGGATATTGATAAAAAAACTGGAGATGTTAGACCTTCTAAAATATTAAATATTAATAAAGATGAAAGTCTTGATACTTATGAAAATAGATTTGTTTATACATTAATTAATAACTTAGGTAATTTCTTTAGAGATAGATCTAGTAATATTGCGAATGAATCATCTTGTTTTGATAGAAAAAGATTTGGATATGAGGCTAATACTCGTATTGGAACTGAGAATGTTAAAGTATCTCTTAATTTAGAATCTCTTGATAAGACAGTTGCAGCTCCTAAGAGTGAAACAGGTATGAGTATAAGTGAACGTCTTGCTAAAATAAAAACGCAGTTAGATGGCTTTTCTGGTAGTGAATTAATGCAGACACTTTCTAAACTTCATGTTCCACCGGTTCGTTCTCCAATTAGAAAAACAAATGTTATTTTAAAAAATCCTAACTTTAAAATAGCTGAAAAACTTTGGAATTATATTCAGTCATATGATCAAGATGATTGTGTTAATGAAAAAGAAGATAATGAATATTTAGATATGGGAGAACTTAGAAAACAATATGATCAATCTTTCTTATATGCTTATATTGCTAATAAGAATTTGGCTGGTAAGGAAAAACAATTGTCTGAAAAAAGTGGTGTATCATTAGTAATTGATTGTTTAGTTAGAAATATTTTAGATTATGATATGGATATAGAAGAAAAAGTAATTAATGATATATTTGCTAAAAGATTTAAGAAAGCAAAAGATGAAGTAGAATTAAAGTGTGAAAAGATTGGTAATATTTTAACTGATAAATTTAATAAAGTTAATGATCAATTTAATAAAAGTGCTTCAATACTTAAATAGGAGGAATTTATATGTTACAAAAAATATTAGATAATAAGATTTTTAGAATTATTTATAATATAATTAAATGGTTCTTTATAGGAATGATGGTATTATATTTAGCTTTTATTTTAGTTCAAAAAGTTAGTAATAATTCAAGTATTGGTGGATATCGATTATTCACAGTCCTAACAGGAAGTATGAAAGGTGTTTACAATGTTAATGATGTTATTGTTGTAAAAAATTATGATACTGATAAATTAGTTGTTGGTGATGATGTTGCTTATCTTGGAGAAAAAGATGATTTTAAGGGAAAAATTGTAACTCATAGAATTGTTCAAATAGAACAAAATAGTAATGGAGAAAAGATTTTTCATACTAAAGCTGTTGCTAATGAATTAGTTGATCCTACAGTTAGTTCTAAACAAATAATGGGAAAAGTAACTAGAAAATTATTTATAATAAGCTTAGTTAATCATATAGTTAAAAGTCAAGTAGGATTTTTCTTCTTAATATTTGTTCCTTTAGTACTTGTAATATTCTTGGAGATTGCTGATACGATAGTTGATGCAAAACTTGAAAAAGAAGAATTAATTAAAAGAGATAAATAATGAAAAAAAATACTAAAAAAATATATAATTTACTTCAAAGTAAACGTAAAAAAATTAAAAAGAGGAGTATTATTTTGATAGCCTTCTTATTTGGAGTAAATGCATATGCTTGGTTTATTTATATGTCTAATGCAAGTACAACAATAGAATCTTCTGTATCTGCTTGGAATGTAAGTTTCTATGATGGTAGTGAAGAAGTAAAGGAATTAATTATTAATACTGGTGATTTACGTCCTGGAATGACTGATTTTACAAAAGATTTAATTGTAAAAAATAATAGTGATATGCAAGCTGATTTTATTTATGAAGTTGATAAAGCATCTTTATTAGGTGTTGATATTATGAATAATATTCCTAGTGAAATGAATGCAATGTCTTTTTTGGATGATTCGTTTCCTTTTAAAACTAAGTTGACAGCAAGTAAAACAGTTTTAGAAAAAGATGATACTATGACTTTTAATATTAAAATTAGTTGGCCCTATGAGGCTGTTGATAATTATTATAAGTTAAATTCTATCTATGAATTTGATCCATCTTTTACTTATTATACATTTGATGGTGTTAATTATAATAGTGATAATACAGTTTCGGAAGGTAATTTTTTAACAAAAGTTAATATGGGATTATATTTAGAAAGTGATTATGCTGATACTTATTTTGGAGAAAGATGTAAGTCTTATAAAGAAAGTAGTGGTAATAATTATTGTTATACTTTTCATGTTAAGTTAAAAGCTGTACAAAAAAATGGATAAATTTTTATCCATTATTTTTTTGTATAAATTTAAATTCAACTTTCATAAGACATTTAGAAGTATTTGTTGTTCCAATTTCTGTATCTTTTTGATTATCCATTGTTTGTGAAGCTTCATCATCATCCCATTTTATATAAATTCTTATCTTTGTAGCTTCTGTATTTTTTATTATACTTCCAGTTATTCCTGTATCTTTATTGTATGAGGTTATATCATTATTTGTATCTGGATTAATTGTATATGATGTTGTGACTAAATCTTTTACACTTGATTCTGTACTAACTGTAGATATTATTTTATAATCGAAGTTTAAATCAACATCTTTAGCATTAATATTAATATCATAATAACCTTCAATACCTGGTGCAATAATGTCCTGATTTATATATTCACTTCCAGTAAAAGTTGGTGTTATATTATTTGTTAATTTTGATTTATTTGCAATGGCTTCTTCATTTACTTTTATATTCCATTTAGCAATATTTATTTTAGATTCTCCTTCAATATTTCTTCTGTATTTAGCATATGAAGATTGAAAGAGGTATAGAAAACAAATAACTATTATAATTAGACTAAGCAATAATTTTTTCTTATTCATAATAATCCCTCTAGTATAATATTATCATACTTTTAAAAATTAATAAAATTATTTATATTTATATTTTCTAGGTTTTTCCATTGATATATTCATAAGTATTCCTACTATAATCATATAAGAGAGTAAACTAGATCCTCCATAACTAATAAAGGGAAGTGTTATTCCTGTTATTGGAAGAAGTCCAACTGTCATTCCTATATTTTGAATTTGTTGAAATAGTAGCATTGAAACTATTCCAATTAAAATATATTTGTCAGTATCTAGAATTTTCTTTTGAGCTAACATTATTATTTTTGTATCTAAGAATACGATTAATGATAATAATAGAAATGATCCAAAAAGTCCAAAGTTTGATGCGAAAACTGCAAAGATAAAGTCTGTTCCTGCTTCTGGAAAATAGATTGGGGTTTTATTAAAACCATGTCCAAATAGTCCTGCTGAACCTATAGCTGATTTAGCATTTTCTAGTTGTAAGCCACTTCCATTTGACCAATTAAAGATTCTTTCAAATCTATAAAATAAGTCAGTTCCAAATAATTTAATAAATAATTTTTCTTTTAAGAAGTATATTCCAAAGATTGTTCCTAATAATAAAATTATTGTTGCTATAGCGATTATAAACCATCTGGCTCTAATTCCTGATGCAAACATCATTGCAAAATATATAACTAAATAGATTATTACACAACCTGTATCTGGTTGCAAAAATGTTAATATTGAAGGTATTAATACTATTACTAAAGTTTTTAATATAAATTTGAATTCTTCTTTAATAGTAGGTGTTTCATATTCTGCTCTAAAATTATGAATCATTGTAGCGAGTGTTAACATTAAAAATATTTTCATAAATTCACTTGGTTGGAAACTTCCAATACCAGGAATTACAAACCAACATTTACTACTATTGATTGATGGAGCGAATAATAAAAGAGATAACAATAATATATTTCCAATAATATATAAAATCCAGGTATGAGAGTATAAGTATTCATTTTTTAATTTAATTAAAATAAATACTAATAAAGCTCCAATTAAATACCATATACTTTGTTTTATAGCTAAATTACCCATACTAGAAGATATATATGACGATGCACTATAAATGGTAATAATACTTACTATTGCTAATAATATTATTGGTATTATAAATCCTAAATTAATTTTTTTCTTTTTATACATAGTATTATATCTCCTTGTCTAATAGTTATTATACCAAAAAAATGCAATTTTTATATACATTAATCATAAAATATATAAAGGATGTGAAGATTATGAAAAAATTACCTAAAATTTATCAAAATACTATTGATAAAAAAATTAATAATAATAGAACAACTTGTTATTTAAAAAATGATTTTACAACAACTAGTAGTATTATGGATAATTCTTCAATTAATGCTTTTATAGATGATATTTTTAATACTACAGGATATGCTTTTAATATTCCAGTTATTATAAAAACTAGTAATAATACTTATACTACTAGTTTAATTGCTAAAAGAAATGGTTATATATTAACTTTTGATAATCATAAAATTAATATAGAAGATATTATTTCTATACAAAGAAAAAATCCTTAATGGATTTTTATTTTTATACAGCAAGATATATATCGTTATGACATTTTATTGCTGAAACACATTTTAAATTTATTGTAAAGAAATTGTTGGTAGGAGTATAAGTACCATCAGTATAATTTAGAACTCTACAAGTACAACAACAATCATCAAGTGATTCTAATCTAAATATTGTACTGTCATTAACTGTCCAGATATTACCTGTTGCACAATTGTAAAATGAAATTGGTCTAGTATTATAACATTCGATATTATCTGGACCTAAAAATGGTTTATCACAACCTTCTTGTGCACAATTTCTAAAACTATTTCTTTGTAAGTAAATAATTTTATTTAATATTTCTCCTATACAATTGCAGTTATTACTGCAAGTATCTCTGTTTTTTTCTTCCATAATATTCTTGTATGATATATATAGTCAGTTACAAGAGAGATTTTGTATTAATTTCTGAC
>CAZYZU010000028.1:0-11467 GCA_964652065.1 uncultured Muribaculaceae bacterium | reverse complement strand
AGGGATCTAATATAGGTCATTTAGACCATAATTAGATTATACGTGATAAAATGAAACTAATAGTTGGATTGGGTAATCCTGGAAAAGAATATGATAATACAAGACATAATGTTGGTTTTTCAATGATTGATTATTATATTAATAAAAAAAATCTTGGTCAGTATAAAGAAAAAAATAATGGATTATTTTTAAAAACTAAATTGTTTGGACAAGATGTTATATTTTTAAAACCTTTATCTTATATGAATTTATCTGGAGAAGTTGTTAGAAAATATGTTGATTTTTATAAAATAGAAGTAGAAGATATATTGATAATTAATGATGATTTAGATTTGTTGGTTGGAAATTACAAATTAAAACCTTCAGGAAGTAGTGGAGGGCATAATGGCTTAAAAAATATTGAACTTCATTTAGGAACAAATAAGTATAAAAGGTTAAAAATTGGAATATCAAACGAAAAAAATATTGATACTAAAGATTATGTTCTAGGTAAAATATCAAAAGAAGAAAAAATTATTTTTGATAAAATAAAGGAAGACGTTATACTAATTATTAATGACTATTTTAGTCTTAGTTTTTCTGATTTAATGAATAAATATAATCAGAAGAATAGGTGATTAATATGAATTTCTTTAATAATATAATTGATATAAAATATAAAAAAGGCATGGGTATATCTGGAGTTACCGATGAGTTTTTTTGCGTTTATTTATATAATCTTTTAAAACAAAGTAATAAGGATATATTGGTTGTAGTTAATTCTTTATATGAAGCAAATAAACTTTATTCTTCAATAGAAAATTATACTAATGATGTATATTTATTTCCAATGGATGATTTCTTGACAAGTGAAGCTATCGCGATTAGTCCTGAATTAAAAATTACAAGACTTGAGACTATTAATGAAATTTTAAAACCAAATAAAAAAATAGTTATAACAAATTTAATGGGTTACTTAAGGTTTTTACCAAAAAAAAATAATTATAAAAAAGCTATTATTACTTTAAATGTTGGAGATGAAATTTCTCCAAAACAATTAGTTAGTGATTTAATTGATGCGGGTTATGTTAGAGAATCAATTGTTACTAAAACTGGGGAAATAGGTGTTAGAGGTTTTATAATTGATATTTATCCAATTAGTGTTGATGAGGCTATTCGTATTGAGTTTTTTGGTGATGAAATAGAATCTATTAGATATTTTGATGTTAATACACAAAAATCTAATGATAATATTAAATCTATTGAAATAAATCCTTTTTCTGAATTTGTTACTACAAAAGATGTTGCCTTAGAAAATAGATGTAAGCAAAAATTTTTACCAATTTATGAAGATATAGATAATATTTCTAAATATATGGATGATGTTATAGTTACTTATAAAGATTATAATCAATTAAAAAGTAGTTATAAGCAAATTATGGAAGAATGTTTTACTTATAATGAAACAAGGGACAATGAATTTAATGGTTCTTATATGTATGATTTTACTAAAATGAGTGAAGATAATGACCTATATTATCTAAGTATAAATAATATTTCTTCTAAACTTGATAAAAAGAAAATATCCACATATTCTGTGGAAACAATTAATAAATTTAATGAAAATGTGGAAAGTATTAATAATTTTATTAATACTTGTGTTAACAAAAATAAAACAGTTATTATTTGTCTTTCAAAAAATAAAATAAAAAATGTTATAAAAATGCTAAATATGAAGATATATGAAACTGATTTTAGTAATATAAAAGATAATACTGTTAATATTGTTTCTCAGGAAATGAATGAAGGTTTTATTTATGATAAATATGTATTTTTAACTGCTAATGAATTATTTATTGATAGTAATAAATCTAAAAAATATAAAACTAAGTTTAAGTATGGTTCTAAAATAAAAGATATTAATAATTTAGAAATAGGAGATTATGTTGTTCATAATGCTCATGGTATTGGTATTTATAATGGAATTAAAGTTTTAACGACAAATAATATTAGTAAAGATTATATAGAAGTTCTTTATAGTGGGCAAGATAAATTATATATTCCTGTTGAAAAAATTGATTTACTTACAAAATATGTTTCAAAAGAAGGATCAGCTCCAAAAATTAATAAGATGGATGGTATTGACTGGAAAAAAACAAAAATAAGAGTAAAGCAAAAAGTTGCTGATATGGCTGATAAACTTTTAAAGCTATATGCTGAGCGAGAAACTAGAAAAGGTTTTGCTTTTAGTGTAGATAGTTATTTAATGAAACAATTTGAAGATGATTGTTCTTTTAAATTAACCAGTGATCAACAAATAGCTGTAAATCAAATTAAAATGGATATGGAAAAATCTTTACCAATGGATAGATTGTTATGTGGGGATGTAGGTTTTGGAAAAACTGAAGTTGCATTTAGAGCGGCATTTAAGGCAATATTGGATTCAAAACAAGTATTATTTTTATGTCCAACGACAATTCTTTCTAGTCAACATTATGAAAATGCTTTAGTGAGATTTAAAAATTTTCCTGTTAATATTGCTCTTTTAAATAGATTCACTTCAACGAAAGAAACTAAAAAGATAATTGAAGGTTTAAAAAATGGTACAGTTGATTTAGTTTTTGGAACTCATAGATTACTTAGTGATGATATATCTTTAGAAAGACTTGGGTTACTTGTAATTGATGAGGAACAAAGATTTGGAGTTTTACATAAAGAAAAGATTAAACAATATAAAACTAATGTAGATGTTTTAACATTAACTGCGACACCAATTCCTAGAACACTTCAAATGTCTATGGTTGGAATTAGAAGCTTATCGTTAATTGAAACACCGCCTGTTGATAGATATCCTATTCAAACCTATGTGGTAGAAGAAAATAAGCAATTAATAAAAGAAGCAATTTATAAAGAATTATCTAGAAATGGACAAACATTTATTTTATTTAATAGTGTTGAAAAAATCGAGAAAAAAGTAGTTGAAATTGAAAATTTAGTTCCTGATGCACGTGTAACATTTGCGCATGGACAAATGAGTAAAATAGAGCTTGAAAATAAAATGTTAAGTTTTATAAATCACGAATATGATGTTTTAATTTGTACAACTATTATAGAAACAGGTATTGATATTCCTAATGTTAATACTTTAGTTATATTAGATGCAGATTGTTTTGGACTTAGTCAACTTTATCAAATAAGAGGAAGAGTAGGAAGAAGTAATAAGTTTGCATATGCATATTTGATGTATAATAGAGCAAAAGTTTTAACAGAAACTGCAGTAAAAAGATTAAATGTAATTAAAGAGTTTACTGAGCTTGGCAGTGGTTTTTCTATAGCGACAAGAGATTTATCAATTCGTGGAGCTGGAGATATTTTAGGTAGTGAACAAGCAGGATTTATTGATAGCGTTGGAATTGATTTATATTTAAAAATGCTACATATAGAAATGAATCGAAGAAAAGGAAAAGAAGTAAACGATGATGAAGAAACACTTGATAATACAAAACCTTTATTAAATGTTGCAACTCATATTAGTGATAAATATGTTACTGAAGAAAGTTTAAAAATTGAAATTCATAGAAAAATTAATGAAATTGATTCAAAAGAAAAACTTGAACAGATAAAATTAGAATTAGAAGATAGATTTGGTAAATTAAATCAAGATATGATAATTTATATGTATGAAGAATGGTTTGAAAAATTAGCAAATAAAATAGGAATGAAAAAAGTAGTAGAAACAAAAAATTCTGTTGAACTATATTTTTCTAAAGATGTTGTTGAAAAAATGGATACTGAGGAATTGTTTGTAGAATCATTTAATATTACCAATATGTTTAGATTTAAAAGTAGAGGAAGTAATTTAATAATAATATTGGATACTATTCATTTAGATAAACATCCTTTATATTATTTAACTGAATTACTTGATTATATAGTAAATAAATTTATTAAAAGTATTGACTAAAAAATCAGGGATTGTTATTCTTGTATATAGTTGGTACAGGAGGGTTAAGTATGACAGATGTAGATACAAATAATGAAAAACAAATAAAACAATTTGAAGAACAGCATTTAAAAAATTATCAAAATGCAGTAATAGAAATAATAAATAATAATACAAAATCATTATTTGATGAGGATATTTCTTCTTTAATAAAAGAACCACCATTGGATTCAATGGATACAATAAAATCTAAATTGTTAGAACTTGCTAAAAAAGAAAAAATAGTTTTAAATACAGAAAATATGAAAGAAATTATTTTTAAATATAGAAAAAGTTTATTATTAGATATTGATGATATTAAAAATTTTAGAAATGAATTTTTAGTCGATAAAGTATTATCTTTTGAACCTGTTAAAGAAATAGATACAATTAAATTTTTAAATAAAGATTTAGAAGTAATGAATAAAACAATTAGGCAAAAAACAAAAAAAGCAATAAAAAATTATACTGATAGTGAATTGTTAGAAAATCTTGATACTATTTATAATAGTGATGTTTTGCAAGAAAATAAAGAAAAAATAAAAAAGATATTTTCTAAATATATGAAATCTAATTATCAAAAACAATTACTTGAGAGTATAGCAATAAAAATAATGGTAAAAGATAGAACGTTAATTAATGGAACAAATGAACAAGGAGAAAGATATTTATTTACTAAATCTAATTCTCATATATTTGACGATGAAAAAAAGAGTACTAAAAAATAGTATTCTTTTTTTAAAAAGTTTACTATTTGGAAATATTTACCAAGGAATTTTCATTGAATAAATATTATAATAATAATATAAGTAAAAAAATTAAGTATAAACTTCAAATTATTAGAAATAATATTTATAGATGAAAGTGAGGCATAATCATGAAGACAACTGGTGTAGTAAGAAGGATAGATGATTTGGGAAGAATAGTTATTCCAAAAGAATTAAGAAGAACATTACGTATAAGAGATGGTGAATCTTTAGAAATATTTGTTGAAAATGAGATGATTGCTTTAAAAAAATATTCATCTATGTCAGATTTAAAAGATATTTCTACTGATTTAGTTAGTACGATTAATCAAGTTATTTTAAAAGATATAATTATTACTGATAGGGATAAAGTTATTTCAATATCTGGTAATATGAAAAATAGATATTTAAACAAAAATATTTCAAAATATTTAGAACAAAAATTAAATAATAGGGAATTAATAATTGAAAAACATAATCATGAAATTGAAATAATAGATGGAATAAAAGAAAAATATGCTTATGTTATAAGTCCAATAATAATGAATGGTGATGCTGTTGGAAATGTAATAATATTTTCTGAAAATGAAAGTATAACTGATAGTGATGTTAAATTAGCGACTATAACTTCAACTTTTTTGGGAAAGCATATTGAAGAATAAATAAAATTATGTTAAGATAACAGACATAACGAGAGGTTATGAGAAAGAGTTCTATAAATTTATAAATTTATTAATAGAGATCCTTGTTGGTGGAAATGGGAATAAATAATTTATAGAATATGACTTTTGAACCATTATATCGATATGTAGGTATAATCGTAGTTAGGCGTTAACTATTTAAGTGTATAATTAGTATTATAAAGTAAGGTGGTACCGCGATAATTCGTCCTTACATTATAATCTTTTTTTATTGGAGGAGGAAATATGAGAAAATTTGAAAAAGTATCGTTTGAAGAATTTAAGAAGGAATTTGGTAATAATAAGAATTTATATAATTCATATAATATACCAAAGAGAAAAACAATTGATAGTGCTGGGTATGATTTTGAAGCAATTGAGGATTTTATAATTAAGCCTAAAGAAAGTAAGAAGATCCCTTTAGGAGTTAAAGTAACAATGAATAAGGGTGAAATGCTTATGATTGTTGTAAGAAGTAGTGTAGGTTTTAAATATAATGTTCGAATGCAAAATCAAGTAGGGATTATTGAAAGAGATTATTATAATAATGATTCAAATGAGGGACATTTATTTATAAAATTACAAAATGAAGGTAATAGTGATTTTGTTGTAAAAAAAGGACAAGGAATTGCTCAAGGAATTTTTGTTAATTTCTTAACAGTAGATAATGAAGAAAAAATAGAAACTGTAAGAACTGGAGGAATTGGTTCTACAGACTAGGAGGATGATTATGAAAGAAAAATATTATATATCAACAGCAATAGCTTATACTTCTGGAAAACCACATATTGGTAATACTTATGAAATTGTACTAGCTGATGCTATTGCAAGATACAAAAGATTAAAGGGATATGATGTTTATTTTCAAACTGGAACAGATGAACATGGTCAAAAAATAGAAGATAAGGCAAAAGAAGCTAATATTACACTAAAAGAATTTGTAGATAATATATCAACTGAGATTAAAAGAATATGGGATTTAATGAATACTAGTTATGATAAATTTGTTAGAACAACTGATAAACAGCATGAAAAAGTGGTACAACATATATTTAAAAAAATGTATGATAAAGGTGATATTTATAAAGGAGAATACAAAGGCTTATATTGTAAACCTTGTGAATCATTTTGGACTGAATCTCAATTAATTGATAATAAATGTCCTGATTGTGGACGAGAAGTTGAAGAGGCTAGTGAAGAAGCTTATTTCTTTAAATTATCTAAATATCAAGATAAGTTAGAAAAATTTATAGAAGATAATCCTAATTTTTTACAACCAGCAGCTCGTCGTAATGAAATGCTTAATAATTTTATAAAACCTGGTCTTCAAGATTTGTGTGTATCTCGTACTTCATTTGATTGGGGAATAGAGGTGGATTTTGATCCTAAGCACGTTGTTTATGTATGGCTTGATGCTTTAACAAATTATATTACTAATATTGGATATGATGTTGATAATCAAACTGAACAATTTAAGAAATATTGGCCAGCAGATTTACATTTAGTTGGTAAGGATATTATTAGATTTCATTCAATTTATTGGCCATGTTTTTTATGGTCACTGGATTTACCACTTCCTAAAGAAATATTCGGTCATCCATGGCTTTTAATGAATAACGATAAAATGAGTAAAAGTAAAGGTAATGTTATTTATGCAGATAAATTAGTTGATTTATTTGGTGTAGATGCTGTTAGATATTACTTAATTCATGAAATACCATTCTCAAGTGATGGAAATATTACTTATGAATTATTAATAGAAAGAATTAATAGTGATTTAGCTAATGTTTTAGGTAATTTAGTACAAAGAACTATATCTATGGGCAATAAATATTTCGATGGTAAAATTACTAATAAAAAATCTACAGAAGAAGTAGATGAAGATTTTTTGAATGCAATTAATAATTTAGAATCATTAATTGATGTTAAAATGGAAAAATTAGAAGTTGGTGCTGCAGTTGAGGAAATAATAAATTTATTTAGATTAAGTAATAAATATATTGATGAAAATATGCCTTGGGTATTAGCAAAAGATGAAACAAAGAGAGATAGACTTGAAACTGTATTATATAATTTATTAGAATCTATTAGAGTATGTGCTTTATTTTTAAAACCATATTTACCATCAACTAGTGATTCAATTTTAGAACAAATTAATAATGATTGTAAAATTTTAAAATACATAAGTGATAATGAATATAATTTAAGTGAACCTACTGCTTTATTTAAAAGAATTGATAAGGATAATTTTTTTAAAGATAATATGTAAAATAAATTGTAAAATTAAAAAAAATAGGAAAAATAATATTTATTTTTTCTTTTTTTATGTTATATTAAAAAAGCAGTTAAGAAGTAAAAAAAATTCTGAAAGGAGTAGTTCTTTTATGAATGCTAAAGTAATGAAGCTAGTTAACTTTGATAGTTTTTATTGCGCATTTTTTATAATTTCAATTTATATAATTGCTAGTTATAAAAACTATTTAGATATAGCGTATTTTTTACTTGTTAGTTTTTATTATATCAGAATAAAATTACATCAACGAAAAGTTTTATAAATATCATTTAATTATGATATTTTTTGTTTATAAGGAGGTAAATATGTATATAGATACACATTGTCATTTATCTAAAAATTACTATGATAATATAGATGAAATAATTAATGAAGATATAAATAATAATGTAGAAAAAATTATTATTTCTAGTTGTGAAAAAGAGTCTCAATTAGAATGTATTGAACTTATTAAAAAGTATGATTTCATATATGCAACAATTGGATATCATCCTGAGGAAGCTAAAAAAACAACTGTAGATGATATGAAAGTATTAGAAAAACTTATTGAAAAAAATGAAAAAATAATTGGTATTGGTGAGATTGGATTAGATTATCATTATGATAAAGATAATAAGGAGTTACAACAACAATTGTTTGAAAAACAATTGGATATTGCTGAAAAATATGAATTGCCTGTTGTAATTCATTCGCGTGATGCAACTGAAGATACAATAAATATTTTGAAAAAATATAAATTAAAAGGTATTATTCATTGTTTTTCTGGAAGCCTTGAGACGGCAAAAATATATTTAAATATGGGATATAAACTTGGTATTGGTGGTGTTGTTACTTTTAAAAATAGTAGCTTATATAAAGTGATTGAACAATTATCTTTAAATGATATTGTATTAGAAACTGATAGTCCATATTTGACACCAGAACCATATAGAGGTAAAAAAAATAGTTCTAAATATATTCCTATAATAGCAAAAAAGATTGCAGATATTAAAAAAACAGATGTCGTTACTGTAGGGAAAATAACTACAAAAAATTGTCAATGTTTGTTTGACTTAAAATGATAAATATGATACTGTTTATCTAGATAATACAAAGAAAGGATGATTTTATGGAAGAAATTAAAAAAAATCATTCTAAAAGTGATAGTAACAATGTTATTATATTAATATTAGTATTGATTCTTTTTGTTTTAATAATTGGTCTTACATATGCTGTTTTTCTTTTTGGTAAGCAAGGAGATAAACAAAATACAGTTAGTACAGGTGCATTAACATTTACCTATACTGAAACAACTAATGGTATTTATTTAACAGATGCTATGCCAATGTCTGATTCAACTGGAAAAAAATTAGATAGACAAGGAGATAATGCTGGATATTTTGATTTTAACGTCAGTTGTAATGTTGCAGGAACATCTGCTATTAATTATGAGTTGTATGCAACACCGATTGGGGTAGATAATCCCTTATCTTGGGATTATGTAAAGATCTATTTAACGGATGCATCTACTGATCAAGCATTAATTGGATATTCAGAAGAGGTTCCTGTTTTCAAAAATTTATCAGAGTCTGTTTCTGATATAAATTCAAAACGTTTATATTCAGGTACATTTACAAAATCTGATTCAAAAAAATTTAGATTAAGATTATGGCTTGCTAGTAATTATAATGTTAGTTCAGATGTAAAAATGTTTAAAATGAGAGTTAGTGTAGCAGCTAATGATAATAAGGGTGTGTAGTATATGAAAGAAAAAGAAAAAAAGCAAAATTCATCTAAACAAATTTTAATTTCTTTATTGTTTGTGACTTTATTAGTAATAGGTGTTATTGGATTTTCTTTTGCAGCTTTTTTGAAAGCTAAAGAAGGAACAACTTCTAATACAATCAATACCGGTGATATATCAATGACTTATACTGAAGATACAAATGGTATATCAATTCAAAATGCTCTACCAATTTCAGATAAGATAGGTAAAGAGCAAAAAGGTGAAGGTGAATATTTTGATTTTACTGTAAAATCGACTATAGTAGGTACAGTATCAATTACTTATGAAATTACTGCTGTTAAAGATCCTAAATCAACTATTTCAGATGATGATATAAAATTATATTTAGAAAAACAAGTTAGTGGTGCTTATGTTGAATTTATAAAACCAACAAAATTTGTACCTTTAAATGCTTCCACAGAAATTGGTTCTCCAGAGGGTTCAATGGTTTTAAAGACTGTTACAAAAACTGAAAATGGAAATAATACTGATAATTATCGTTTAAAAATGTGGTTAAATGAAAATTCCATTGTAGATGGTGAAAAATTTTATACTGTAAAAATTAATGTATATGGAAAAACAAGTTAAAACTTGTTTTTTTGTCGAAAAAATTTTTGAAAAGATATTGCTATTTGTAATGTTATTATGATAATATCTAATAAGAGGAGGATAGGGGTATGCAAGAGAAAAATTCTAAAAACAAAAAGAATACTATTTTAGCAGTTTTATTAGCTGTTGTATTAGTTGTTGCGGTTGCTGGAGTTTCTTATGCCATTTTTAACTGGAGTGGAGCAGGACAAAAATCCAATGTTATTACAACAGGATCTATTGAATGTAGTTTTAATGAAGGTACACCAATTTCATTAACTGCTTCTCATCCAATTACTGATAATGTGGGAAAAACATTAACTGCTGGATCTGTTGATGGCTATACTCAAGGATATTATGATGCAACATTATCTTGTACTTGTGTTGGTACATGTAGTGGAGATTATGAAATCTACGCAAATAATACTTCAGATACATCTAACGTATTAAGTCAAGAATATGTTAAGACATACGTTACAGATGGAGCTGAAACTGAAACTGAACTAAATGGCGTTACAACTTTTGAAAGTTTAGAAACTGCTACATCAGATGTTTCTGCAAAGAAAATTTATTCTGGTACTTTTGATAAAACATTTACTCAAAAGATTAGATTAAGACTTTGGGTTTCTGATCGTTATACTGTTACTTCAACAAGTAATGTATTTAAAGCAAAACTAAATGCTAAAGTTAACGGATAAAATATATAAGGAGGAAAAAATATGGAAAAGACTGATTCAAAAAAGATGCTTTTATCTGTTTTAGGTGTAGCAATTTTAGTTGTAGCAGTTGTTGGGATTTCATACGCAGTATTTACGTTTACTAAAGCTGGAACAGCAAGTAATGAAGTAACAACTGGTACTATTTCAATGAGCTATACTGAAAGCGAAACAAATTATATTACAATTGACAATGCAATGCCAATAACAGATGAATCTGGTAAAGCTTTAACAAATTATTTTGATTTTACAGTTTCTTCAACAATAACTGGTGAAGCAACAGTAAATTATGAAGTAAGAGCAAAGAGTGTTACTCCAGAATCACCTGCTGTACAGTTATCAGCTGATGATGTTAAAATGTATTTAGAGAAGAATGATGGAGCAAAATATACTGCTGTTAAGACAGAAGATAAGGTTTCTACATTTACTATTAATAATAGTTCTTCTTTAACTAATCCAAGTGTTGATACAAATACAATGTTGTTATATACAGGAGAATTTAAGAATACAACAGCAGCTGAAAACACATTTGCAGATGAATTTAGATTAAGAATGTGGTTAAAAAGTGATGCTGAAGTTTCAACACAAGCTAAGACATTTATTGTAAAAGTAGATGTTTATGCAAGCGTTGATAAAATAAAAGGACAAGAATAGAAAAGAGAATAATTGATTATAATACCTTTAAAGTTCACACTAAATAAAAAGAACATAGAAATAT